>JBBRKS010000011.1:0-50137 GCA_038231775.1 Rhodobacterales bacterium
ACCCACCGCTTTCTTCTGGCGCTGGACCGGTCGCGCTCAACCGGCAAATGCAGCGGCTGGCAGACCCGCCCGCTGGTTCTGTTCAGCGATGGCACCCCCGCCGCCGCCATGCCGCTGTATGTCAAAACCAACTCGCAAGGCGAATACATCTTTGACCACGGCTGGGCAGAGGCATTGGAGAATGCGGGCGGCAGCTACTACCCCAAACTGCAATCCGCCGTCCCCTTCACCCCCGCCACCGGAAAGCGCTTTCTGGGCGAAGCGGACCTCGCCCCGTTGCTGCTTGATGCCGCCATCGGCATCACCAAGGACAACGGCCTGTCCTCACTTCACATCACCTTCTGCACGGCGGACGAGGCGGAAGCGCTTCAGGGCCACAACGGCACGCTGCACCGTGTCACCCAGCAATTTCATTGGGAAAACCACGGCTACGCCAGCTTTGATGCCTTTCTGGCCGACCTGTCCTCGCGCAAGCGCAAGATGATCCGCAAGGAGCGCGAAACGGCCCAATCTCACAGCCTGACGATCCGCGCCTTGACAGGGGATGACATCAAACCCGAACACTGGGATGCGATGTGGACGTTCTATCAGGACACCGGCTCACGCAAATGGGGCCGCCCCTACCTGACCCGCGCCTTTTTCCACGAGGTGCACGAGACGATGCGCGCCGAGGCGTTGCTGTGTCTGGCCTTTGACGGTGACCGCGCCGTGGCGGGGGCCTTGAACTTCATCGGGCGCGACACGCTTTTTGGCCGCTACTGGGGTTGCAGCGAGACCCACTCCTGCCTGCACTTCGAGCTTTGCTACTATCAGGCGATAGACTGGGCCATCGCCCACGGCCTGCAGCGGGTCGAGGCCGGGGCGCAAGGCGAACACAAACTGGCGCGCGGTTACCTTCCAACACCCGTGCATTCCCTTCACTGGCTGACCGACCCGGCGTTTCGCAAAGCTGTGGCGCGTTACCTGGATCAGGAACGCCGCGCCGTGGACGAGGAAATTGAGGTCCTTACCGCCTACGGACCCTTCCGCAAAATCCAACACGACGAAAAGGACTGACCGTGCTGACGCTGTACACCCACCCGATGTCGCGCGGCCGCATGGCGCGCTGGATGTTGGAAGAACTGGGGGAACCCTATGACACGGTGGCGCTGGACTACGGCCCCACGATGAAAGCCGCCGCCTACCTTGCCATCAACCCGATGGGCAAAGTTCCCGCCGTCGTCCATGACGGCCAAGTGATCACCGAGGTCGCCGCCATCTGCACCTACCTTGCCGATGCTTTTCCCAAAGCTGGCCTGATGCCTGCCGACAAAGCCAGCTTTTACCGCCGGATGTTCTTCGCCGCGGGCCCCTTGGAATATGCTGTGACCAACACTTCGCTTGGCTGGACCCCCACACCGGAAAAGCAGGGCCGCGTCGGTTACGGCACCTTGTCCCATGTGGTCGACACGTTGACCGGCCACTTGGCGCAACATCCCTATTTCTGTGGCGAAACCTTCTCGGCTGCTGATATCTATGTGGGCAGCCAGATCGGCTGGGGCTTACGCTTCAACACCTTACCCGCCAATGAAACGCTGCAAGCCTTTTGGCAGCGCATCGCAACCCGCCCCGCCCTGACCCGCGCCAATGCCGCCGACGACGCCCTGATGAAAGGCACCTGACCCATGGCCACCCTTCTGACCCAAGCTGAACGCACCGCAGCCCTGCCCCCGTTGGAAGAGACCGGCTGGGGCGCTGTTCCCGACCGCGACGCCATCCGAAAAGTCTGTAAATTCAAAAGCTTCATCGAGGCTTGGGGATTCATGTCGCGCGCCGCCCTGATCGCAGAGAAACTTAACCACCACCCCGAATGGTCCAACGTCTACAACGTGGTGGATGTGACACTGACCACCCACGATTGCCACGGCCTGTCGGCACTCGATCTTGATCTTGCAGCCAAATTCGACAAACTTGCGCCCGATGCGACGGTGCAGCGCGACCATTCCGAACCGATCACCTGCCTGTGCCAAGAGCGCGCCACCAAACCGGCCTAAGCTGCCAGCCAGATGGTCTAAGCCTGCGGCGGGAATATTTTAGCTTGAATGAAATGGCCCGGATGCCACTTGCCATTCATCCAGGCCCAAATTTTCCACGGGGGTCCGGGGGTGTGAAACCCCCGGCCTT
The DNA here is from genome assembly GCA_038231775.1 of Rhodobacterales bacterium. Classification (GTDB taxonomy): domain Bacteria; phylum Pseudomonadota; class Alphaproteobacteria; order Rhodobacterales; family Rhodobacteraceae; genus Stagnihabitans. Next base: position 2,164 of record JBBRKS010000011.1, read on the forward strand.
GGTCAATGAAAGCGACCTTAAATCGCTGCAAGCAACCCTTCGCCGGCAGAGATTTCACAGACCCCGGGATTTTCCTCCAGGTTCAGCACTTTGACCACACCGTCCACCGCAAGAAGCGCATAGCGCTTGGACCGGGGCGCGCCGCGCACGAAACCTGCCGCAAACTCCAGACCCAGTGCTGTGGTAAACGACGCATCCGGATCAGAGGCCATGACGATCCCGGCCTTGGTGGCCCCGGTCGCCTCGCCCCATGCCTTCATGACAAACACATCATTGACCGAAACGCAGATCACCTCATCCACGCCCTTGGACTTGAACTGGTCCATCGTGCGGATGAACGACGGCACATGCGCTGTCGAACAGGTGCCGGTATAGGCCCCCGGCAGACCAAAGATCACCACTGACTTGCCAGCAAGCCGTGCTTCCATCGGGATCTCTGCAATCCCGCCTTCACCGGCCAGCATCAGGCTGCTCGCCGGAATCTTTTCGCCAACTGAAATTGTCATTCTCAAAACCTCGTGCGTTGCGTTTCATCTGAACCGGGATATAGGCTGCCCACGGATATTCGACCAGTGGGGGAATGATGGCACAAGTCGTGATCGTGGGCGCAGGTCAGGCCGGGGCCGCCGCCGCCGCAAAATTGCGCGCCTTGGGCTATGACGGCTCTGTCATGTTGATCGGTGCGGAACCCGCCCCGCCTTACCAGCGCCCTCCCCTGTCCAAAGCCTACCTTCTGGGTGAGATGGAGGCCGAACGGCTTTGGCTGCGCGCGCCAGAGTTCTGGGCTGACGCAAACATCACCCTGAAACTCGGCAGCCCGGTCACTGCCATCGACACCGTGGCGCGGACCGTTACCTGTGGCGCTGAAACCCTGACCTATGATGACCTGATCCTGACCACCGGTTCGACCCCGCGCCGCCTGCCATCCGAAATTGGTGGCGCGTTGGAGGGGGTTTTTACCGTGCGCTCCCTGGCCGATGTCGACCGGATGCGCCCGGAATTCACTGCAGGTCGCAAGCTGGTCATCATCGGTGGCGGTTATATCGGGCTGGAGGCCGCCGCCGTTGGCCGCAAGCTGGGGCTTGAGGTTACGGTGATCGAAATGGCGCCGCGCATCCTGCAACGGGTGGCAGCGCCCGAAACCTCGACCTATTTCCGCATTTTGCATCAAGAGCATGGCGCGACCATTCTGGAATCAACCGGGCTTGACCGCATTCTGGGCGACAGCCACGTCATCGGCGTTCGCCTGAAAGACTCCCGCGAGATACCTGCCGATTTCGTGATCGTCGGCGTCGGCATCCTTCCAAACACCGCCGAGGCGGAGGCTGCCAGCATCACACTGGAAAACGGTATCCGGACCGACGCGCAGGGCCGCACCTCTGCCCCGCATGTCTGGGCGGCGGGCGATTGCGCCAGCTTTCCGCTGAACGGTGCGCAGATGCGCATAGAATCGGTGGGCAATGCGATTGATCAGGCCGAACTTGTGGCGGAAAACATCATGGGTGCCGGCACAGATTACGTGCCTGCACCGTGGTTCTGGTCGGATCAATACGACACCAAACTGCAGATCGCGGGCCTGAACATCGGCTACGATACCATCGTAACGCGTGGGCCAGACGGGGCCGCCGTCAGCTTTTGGTATTACCGGGGCGATAGGCTGCTTGCCGTTGATGCGATGAACGACAGCCGCGCCTACATGGTCGGCAAGCGCTTGATCGAGGCGGGCCGCACACCTGACCCGGCCCGAATTGCCGACCCTGCGACAGAGTTGAAATCGCTTCTCAAGGCATGAGGATCATCGGCGGCCAATGGCGCGGCCTGCAACTGGCCGAAGTCGGTGCCGGTGATGCCAAAGCCCATCTGCGCCCGACCTCTGACCGGGTCCGCGAGGCGATTTTCAACCTTTTGATCAACGGCAGCCACGGCGACCTGGTCAGCGGTGCGACCGTGCTGGACCTGTTTGCAGGCACCGGCGCGCTGGGGCTTGAGGCGTTGTCGCGGGGCGCCACCTCGGTCACTCTGGTCGATGATGGCCGGGCCGCACAGAACCTGATCGCCCGGAACGTCGCCAAGATGCGGGTGGGTGCGCAAGTCACCGTCCTGCCCCGCGATGCCACCCGGCTGCCGCCCTGCCTGACACCGTTCTCCCTGATCTTCCTTGACCCACCTTATGACAAGGCGCTGGGGACGGCGGCGTTGCACAGCGCGAAATCCCAAGGCTGGATTGCGCCCGATGCGACCATCCTGTTGGAAGAGGGCAGCGCCCTCGCCCCGCCGCAAGGCTTTGCCCTTCTGGATCAAAGGCGCTATGGCGACACTTGGGTGACCCTGCTGGAACTGGAACCATGACGCCGCAAGCCGTGATCTTTGACTGCGACGGTGTCCTGATCGACAGCGAGGTTATCGCGTTTGATCTGCTGGTCACCGACCTGCACGCGTATGGCCTGACCCTGCCGCGCCCCACGTTAGAGGTCGCGCTGCTGGGCCTGACCCTAGCAGGGGTGTCCGCGAAGGCACGTGATCTGGGGGCCGATCTGCCTGCCAACTGGGTCACTGACTTTTACGACCGTCTTTACACCCGGCTGGAACAAGGCGCGCCCATGGTGCCCGGCGTGCTGGCGGTGTTGGACGCGCTGGACCGCGCCGCAATCCCCTATGCAATCGGATCAAACGGCAGCCCGCGCAAGATGCAGATCACTTTGGGCCAACACCCCGGCCTGATTGACCGGTTTCAGGGCCGCATCTTTTCAGGGCAGGAAACCCCGCGCCCCAAGCCTTTCGCAGACCTGTTCCTGAAAGCTGCCGCTGTCCTGAACGTGGCCCCTGCCGATTGTGCGGTGATCGAGGACAGTCCGACCGGCGCACGGGCCGCACGCGCTGCCGGAATGCGGTGTTTTGGCTATGCGCCACATGGCGGTGCCGCCTTGATTGCCGAGGGGGCGCAGCCCTTTGTCAGCATGGCCGACCTGCCCGGCCTTTTGGGTCTGACATAGGGGCACTTAAAGGCCGCGTTGCGCTATGCCATTGGTCACCCCTGACCTTGAGCGCAACAAGTTCTAAGGAGCGTCCGCCAGAATGACCTCTGCACCGCGCCAGCCCATCATCATCGCCGGTCCATTGGTGTTGCCCGCGATCAGGTTCGGAAAAGCCGAGGCGTCGCAGACCCTAAGCCCGTCAACCCCGCGCACCCGCAACTGCGCGTCCAGAACCGACGTCGCAGGGTCAGCCCCCATGCGGCAGGTGCACGACGGGTGATAGACCGTGCCAGACCGGCGGCGGAAATCGGCAATGATGTCGTCATCCGACTGGACCTTCGGGCCTGGGCGCAGCTCTTCTTCGATCCAGCGCGAAAAGCTGGGCTGAGCGGCGATCTTGCGCAGAAACTTGACCGCCAGCAGCATCTCGTCGACATCGTGATTGGTCCCGTAGGCGTTGGCCACAATTTCCGGGTGTTGGAGCGGGTCTGCGCTTTTGATGCGGATATGGCCCCGGCTGGTCGGTCGGCAGTTTGACAGGCCCAGCGACAGGCCCTGAAACGGGTCGGGCGACAGCAAGGGCCGCTCGTCCGCTTTGGGCAAAAGCGTGGAAAACGCCTGCATGAACAGTTGCATGTTCGGGCGCGACAGGTCCGGGCTGGTGCGGAAAAAGCCACCCGCATGGTTGATCGACTTGGCCAGCGGGCCGCCCCGGGTCAGCACATATTGCAGCCCGACCCAGGCCTTGCCCCACCACGGACGCAAGATGCCATTATAGGTCGCAACCTTCATTTTCCACGTATAGTTGACGCCCTGATGGTCGCTGAGATGCTTGCCGACGTTGGGATTGTCGACAAGAACCGGCAGACCGTTGTCCTGCAAAAGACCACCGGGGCCGATGCCCGAAAGCTGCAAAAGCTGGGGTGAGTTGATCGCACCACCCGCCAGAATGACCTCGCCTGCCTTCAACTGCACAGTTTGCCCGTTGCGGCGGAATTCGACGCCAACCGCGCGGCGGCCTTCAAACAGAACCCGGGTGACCATCGCCCCGGTCAGAACCTCAAGGTTCTTGCGCCGCATCGCAGGCCGCAGAAATGCCCGCGCCGCCGAGTTGCGCCGCCCGCCCTTGATCGTCATCTGATAGTTGCCAGCCCCTTCCTGATTTTCGCCGTTGAAATCAGGTGTATAGGGCAGGCCCGCCTCACCCGCCGCTGCGATATAGTCATCGACCAACCAGTGCAATCCGCGCCGGTTCTCTGATATGAACAGCGGCCCGCCACGACCACGGTACGCGTCCTCTCCAGCCTCGTTGTCCTCCATCGCACGGTAGGCGGGCAGGACGTTGTCCCAACCCCAGCCCGGGGCTGCAGCCCCCCATTCGTCATAGTCGGCCCGATTGCCCCGGATGTAGACCATCGCGTTGATGGATGACGACCCGCCAAGGATCTTGCCCCGCGGCCAATGATCCGCAGTCCCGGCCAGACCCGGATCAGGTTCGGTCCGGTACAGCCAGTTGACCTTGGGATCATAGAACAGCTTGCCGTAACCCAATGGCAACTGGACATAAAAGCGCTGATCCGACCCGCCCGCCTCCAACACCACGACACGGTGCTTGCCGGATTCCGAAAGCCGGTTGGCCAAAACCGAACCGGCAGAGCCAGAGCCCACGATGATATAGTCGACGTCCATGCCAGCCTCACCTGAATGGTCGCGAAACTAGCCGAGGCTGTGCGGGCGCGGTAGCAGGTTAGCGACACCGCATGTCGCGCTCAATCACTGGACATCGCCCGCCCGGATGGGTAGCGATAGCGCAAACCCCCGGAACCGCCCATGAGCCCTGTTCGTTTTGTGTTTCGTCATCAGACGCTGCGGCTGATCACCGTAGCCTTGTTGTTGTTGGGCGCCCTTAACGCCTCGGTTTATCCCTACCAGTCGGTCATCGCCATCGAACGGCTGGGGATGAGCAAACCGGCCTTCTCGTTGATGCTGGCGCTGGCGTCGCTGATCGCGGTGACGTCTTCGGTGCTGTTGGGCGTGCTGGGTGACCAGTTCGGCCACCGCAGGGTGATTGCGATTGGAACCACACTGTGCAGCGCGCTTGGTATTGCGCTGATCCTGGTCTTTCCGGGCATCTGGGCGTTGGTCCTGTGTCAGGGCGTACTTTTGCCTTTGGCATCAAGCCTGTACGGCCAGTTGTTCGCGTTGGCGCGACTGGCCAGCCCCGGTGAGGGCCACGACCGCGACGCCATTCTGGGGGCAGTGCGTTCGGCGATGTCGCTGACCTTTCTTGCGATGCTGATCTTCTGGACCTTTGCGTTTGGTTACGGCATGTCCGAAATGGAGGTCTATGTCAGCGGCGGGGTGGCCAGCCTTGGCCTGTTCCTCCTGATCGTTCTGGGCTGGCCCAAGGACGGTAAGACCCCGTGGGCCGACCCGCGTTCCGGCATGCGCTTGCGCGATGCGCTGGCAGAGATTGCCAAGCCCAACGTCGCCATCCGAGTCTTTCTGATCGGGGCGTTGGCCTCGGCGGGCAATCTTTACATGGTGCTGATATCACTGGTTTTTGATGCCTCTCCCCTGCGCGGTCCGGCAGATGTGGCGCTGTATGTCGGTATGGTCGCGGGGTGGGAGGTTCCTTCCATGCTGCTCCTGCCGCGCTTTGCCCGTCTGGTGCCCAAGTCGACCATGCTGGCCCTTGGCACGGTGCTGTACGGCATTCACCTGCTGGGTGTGCCTTTGTTGTCAGAGACGCCGTTCCTGTGGCTTATGCCGATCTTTGGCGGCGTTGGCGGGGCTATCATAATCACGGCACCGATCAGCTATTATCAGGACCTGCTGCGCGAAAGACCGGGCACCGCCTCGGCCATGCTGGCGGTGCAAAAGCTGGTGGCAGATGTGCTGACAGCGGTGGTGTTTGCCGCCACAGCGCAGGTCGCGGGGTTTGAGGTTGTGGCTGTGACCGGCGTTATGATCAGCCTTTTGGGGGCGGTTGGCCTGTACTTCGCCGACCGCCACAGCTGGTTCCCGGCAAGGATTTAAGGTGGAGACGATCCGCATCATCCTGCGCGACCCGGTCCTTAGAATGGTGGCGGGTCTGATGTTTTTGCAGGGCGCGCTGACCTGCAGCCTTGCGCCGTCCATCTCTGTTCTGGCGATGCGGACCTTTGGGTTGGGCAATGGCGGTTACGCAGCGCTGATGATCGTATCAACCGTGGTTTCGGTGACATCAGCGCTTTATTCCGGCACCGGGGCCACGACCTTTTCACCCTCGGCCATCAGTTTCGTGTTGGCGCATGCTTTGCTTTTACCCGCCAACACCATGTTCGGACAGCTTTTTGCACAGGCGCGTCTGGCTGCGGACACATTCGTACCAAAAACCAGTCTGTGCGGTCGTTCCTGGTTAAGACTGGCATCAAGGTTCGGCAGGGCTGGTTGAAGCTATGCCCATTGGTGGGCGGCAAACGCAAACGGGCGCCCGAAATCCGGGCGCCCGTCTCACAGGTCAGGTCGATTTACTTCGCAACCGGGAAGGGGCCGATATAGCCCACATAGGCGTTGGCCTGATCTGCGGTTTTCAGCTTGTCTTCATCGCTTTCACCGAACGGATGCTGCACAACGGCCATCAGGTAGGCATGGCCCTTCACGTTCGGATACCAGTCAACAGAGGTCGCCTCGGACCCATAGGGGGTCGAGAAGATGCGGGTCATCGTGCCAGTCGCCATGTCGCGCGCCCAGATCACGTCGTTCTGGTGAAAGTCGGTATCCTCGGCGATGATCAGAGTGTTCATGCCGGTCAGAAAGGTCAGGTTGTCGGGACTGGAAATGCCGTCGATGTCGCAGGTGTTGCCAGCCTCGGGCGCTTCAGCCGCATATTCCTTGGGCATGCCGGTGACCACGGCCTTGATGTCGGTCCCGGCATAGTCGGCACCCAACTGCATCTCGTACACCGCGCCGCAGTCATTTTTGGCCACGCGGATGTCGTTTCGGCCCACCAGATCGGCCTTGGCATCGGCATCGGTCATGCCCTTGGCAACTTGGGTGATCGCCACGTAAACCCGGTTCGTCGCCGGGTCAAAGGCCTGACCTTCCATCTTACGGAACTCTGTCGAGGCCCCTTTGATCGACGCATAGCGCGTGGTTTCCAGCCGTGAGGCCAGCATGTCCATGCCGTCCTTGACCTTCAGGCATTCCAGATTGCCATCGGCGTTCGACCCGGCAAAGCCTTCGGGGCAGGACCCGTCGGCGTTGAACTCGGCCACGTCGAACAGGTCATAGAACTTGGTGCCCTTGTCGATGCCGGCCTGAACAGCTGCGTCATCGGCATGGCCAAGGTCGATCCATGTCACCGTGGCAGCGCCGCCATTTTCGGCAGAGGTTTGCGTCCACTTCAGCGCGTAAAGCTGACCGGCCGTCAGATCACCCTCTTTGTCAGCCACAAATCTGTACAGTGCCACGTTGGTGCCGTCGTTCGAGATGTAGGCGGTCTTTTTGTCAGGCATGACGTTGGCCATCTCCATCGAGATGCGGCCCATGGCGTAGTGTTTGACCACCGAGGCGTCGCCTGCGTCCGAAACGGTGGTTTCGGTGGCAAAGCCGTATTTGTAGGGGTTAAAGGCGGCGCGGAACGACTCCAGCGTCATGGTCGCCGGGTCCAGGCCAAACAGGCGGGCCATTGGCGGGGTGTCTTCTTCCCGGTCTTTGATTTCCTTGGCGTCTTCGGTCACGCGGGCATTGTCGGGATATTCTTCCGACCCCAGATGGGTGCCCCAGGCCGTCACCGAACCGGCGCAAGGCTGCCAGATGCCGCCCACTTTCGAGGTGTCGATCGGCTTTGACGAAACCACGGTCAGATTGCCGTCCGCATCCTGCGCCAGTTCGCTTAGCATCAGGCCGCCCGGTGCTTCTTCAAACTGGGTGACAGAATACAGCTTGTCGCCCTTGGGCAAAAGCGAGGTGAAATCCGGGTTGTCAGAGATGGCACCGTCAATCGCCTTGCCGTCCAGCGTCAGCAACTGGCCAAAGGCAACATCACCGTGCATGTCGCCCGACCGGGCCAGCGTGTGAAATGCCAGCGCCACATCGGCCCCGTCAACCTTGGCCGCAGTGGTGGCAAGGACAGCGCTTTTGGCGGCATCATCCGCGGCAAACGGCACGGCGGTGAAGCTGATGGTCTGGGCGGACACGACCTGAACGAAGCCGGTCAAGGCAGTGGCCGCAAGAAGCAGAGTGCGAAGGCGCATGGGAATCTCCTGTGCAAATGGACCTTCACGCTAAAGCCAAAGGATCACAGGCCTGTGAAACCTGTTCAACGCTTCGGTAACAAGATCGGTGCAGGTCTTACGCAGGTTTAACTAAAAACAATGGCTTAGCGAGAAACAGCAAACAGGATGCCCACATAGAAACCGATCTCACTGCATTGTTGGACCGCACCCAGACAGTCGCCGGTATATCCCCCAAGTCGCGGCTCGTACCAGCGGCGCATCAGAACATGGCCAAGGGCCAAGCCTACCAACCCGGCAAAGATCGCCTCTAACCGCAGCACAAACACCAAGGGCAGCAAGGCGATCCCGGTGGTTGTTACCGCCACGACAAGTGCGTGCCGGTCGATCCCGCCTGAAACCGCGCTGCCCGCCCCAGTTTCGCGCACATAGTCAGACGAGGCCATGACCCACACCATAGAGCCCCGGCTTGCCGCATGGGCCGCGATCAGGACAAAAACCACGCTCACTGCTGGCAGCGCAGAAAGCGCCATGAACCTGGCACTTAGCATCAGGATCAGACCCAGCACACCATAAGTACCGATCCGGCTGTCACGCATGATCTCAAGCACACGCTCTTTCGGGCGCACACCACCCAAACCATCGCAGGCGTCGGCAAAACCGTCTTCATGCATGGCACCGGTGACGATAACTCCGGCGGCGACGGCCAAAAGGACGGCCAGTATCGGGGTGAAAAGCCAAACGCCCGCAAGGTAAGTCAGAGCACCGATCCCGCCCACCACAACCCCCACCGCCGGATACCAACGCGGGCTTTGCCGCATCGCTTCGGGTGAATAGGGGGCGGTCAGCGGCAGCCGGGTCAGAAACTGCAAGGCCAGTTTGAAGGCCGGAACCTCACGGTTGAAAAAGCCCACTACGTCCATTTTGCGACCGGCGGCAGGCTCATCAGGACAGCGTTGGCGTCGTGGCCGGTTTCAAGGCCGAATTTGGTGCCACGGTCGTAGACCAGGTTGTATTCGGCATAAAGCCCGCGGTGGATCAGTTGAGTCTCCCGGTCGCCTTCAGTGAAAGCGGTGGTCATCCGGGCGCGGGTCAAGGGCAGGAACGCGGGCAGAAAGGCGCTGCCAACCGATTGAGTAAAGGCAAAATCGGCCTCCCAATTCCCGGTGGCAAGGTCATCGTAAAAGATGCCGCCGACACCGCGTGCCCGGCCCCTGTGCGGGATAAAGAAATACTCGTCAGCCCATGCTTTGAAGCGGTCGTAATAGGCCGGATCGTGGGGTGCGCAGGCCTCCTTCAGCGTGTCATGGAAATGGGCGGTGTCTTCGGGATATTCGATACAGGGGTTCAGGTCGGTGCCACCGCCAAACCAGGCGGCCTGCGGTGTCCAGAACATCCGCGTGTTCATGTGCACGGCAGGGGCGTGCGGGTTTTGCATATGGGCGACAAGGCTGATCCCAGAGGCCCAGAAGCGCGGGTCGTCTTCCATCCCCGGCACGCCCCGCGCGGCCATGGCGCGCCGCGCCCGTTCCTGCAGTGTGCCGTGGACTTCGGACACATTGACGCCGATCTTTTCAAACACCCGACCGCCGCGCATCACGCTCATCAAGCCGCCGCCGCCGTCGGGGCGTGTGGTGGGCGTGACCTCAAACCGGCCAACCGGGGCCGAACCGCCGTAGTCCTGTTCAACCGCCTCAAACGCTGCGACGATCTGGTCGCGCAACTGGCGGAACCATGCGGAGGCGCGGACTTTGCGGTCATCAAAAATGTCGGTCATCGGTCACTCCCTGCGAACGCGTCCTTGTTAGCAGGTCGTTCCGCCACGCTCAACGCGGGCCGCTATTTCATATCAGGGCTGGCGGGCCTAATATTGAGGCGTGAACGGAGATGATGATGAAATTCTTTTTGACCGCCCCGATTCTTCTGGCGCTTGTCGCCTGCGGCACCCCGCAACAGCAGTGCATCGCCGAAGCGTCACGCAGCATGAACGTGCTGGACCGTCTGATTGCCGAGACGCAAGGCAACATCGCGCGCGGCTATGCAATTCAGGAGTTTGAGGTTGACCGGCCCATACTGGTGGATTGCACGCCCGACCCCAGCCCGACCCACCCGACGCCGTCGCGGCGGACCTGCTTTGACGATGTTCCGGTCAGTGTCAGCAGGCCTGTGGCGATTGACCTTGGGGCAGAGGCTGTGAAACTCGCCTCGATGCAGAAACGCCGGACCGAGATTGCCCGGGCGCTGCAACCAGCCATCGCCGACTGTCAGGCGCGCCATCCGGAATAAGTCATTTGGTGCGGATCGGATACGCGGCGCGCGACACGCGAAAAGCACCGTCGCCGCCCACTTCTTCGACCTGCCGGAACAGGGTCTTCAGCTGCGGTTCATAGGGCAGATGACGGTTGGCCACCATCCACAGCACGCCTTCGGGGGCCAGGCCCCGGTGGGCAGCCTTGATGAAGGCAAGGCCAAGGGCCGGGTCAGGCGCGCGGGCGGTGTGGAACGGCGGGTTCATCACCACGGCATTCCACGGGCGTTCGGCTTTAAACGTTGTGGCGTCGGCCCAATGAAACACGGCGTGTGGGTTGGGTACGTTCAGGCGCGCACAGTCCAGCGCCACCTTTTCCGCCTCGACCACATCCAGCCGCTTCACACCGGGGCGTTGCAGAATGGCGCGGCACAAAAAGCCCCAGCCCGCCCCCAGATCGGCCACGCGCGCGGGCAGATCAGCAGGCAAAGCTGCGACCAGAAGCTGCGAGCCGCGATCCGGGCCATCCGCTGAAAAAACGCCCGGCCGCGTGACAAAACCGTCAAAATGAGTGTCTTTGGCGGCCCAACTGTCTGGAACCTTGGCGGCGACAAAAGACACGAACTTGCCGTGGGCCTTGGAAACAACCTCTGCCGTCACAAAACCGGCATTTCGCAGGTCCTTCAGCGCGCTGTCAAAGCCATCGGTCTTTTGGCCATCAACGGCCAAAGCACCACCGGGACCAACCAACGCCGCTGCATCGGCCAGCATCGCCAAAGCTTCTGCCCGGGCACGCGGCAGACACACCAACGCGCCGGAAAACGCCTTGCCTTCGACCCGATACCCTTGCGCGGCAAACCACTCCTGATCGGGGCGAAAGCCAGTCAACACCACTGTGCGCGATTTCGGCAGGGCGGACAGATCATCGCCCGCCCGTGGCCGCAGCACCGCAATGTCACCCGACGGTGGCAAAATCCACGCGCCGGAATCCAGCGCCAGCTCCAGACGGACCGCTTTCATGATTGCCGTTCTGTCTGCACTGGGGCGGCTATTCTTTTTCCATGGTGCATTGCAGCGGGTGCTGATGGCGGCGCGCAAAGTCCATCACCTGCGCCACCTTGGTTTCAGCCACCTCAAACGAAAAGACGCCGACCACCGCCAGCCCCTTTTTGTGGACCGTCAGCATGATTTCAAACGCCTGCGCATGGGTCAGGCCAAAAAACCGCTCCAGCACGTGGACCACGAATTCCATCGGCGTGTAGTCGTCATTCAACAGCATGACCTTGTACAGAGGCGGACGCTCTGTCTTGGTTTTGGTCTTGGTCAGTACCGAAGTATCCTGACCCGGGCCTTTTGGTCCGTCAGACATCATGTCAGGAAAAGCGGTCAAACCAGAACTCCGGTGAAAACGGGGTGCACCCTCTGTGCCATTCCAATATAGACCATTTTTCTGGCCATGAAAGACCCCGCCCGACAGTTGGGCAAGGAGAAGGTGATGTCGATTACGACAATTGGCTTCGATGCCGACGATACGCTGTGGCAGAACGAGACGTTCTTTCGCCTGACCCATGCCCGCTTTGCACAACTTCTGTCTGATTCGGACCCGGCCCAACTGTCCGAACGGCTAGAGGCGGCAGAGCGGCGCAACCTTGGGCACTATGGTTTTGGCATCAAGGGCTTCATGTTGTCGATGATCGAAACGGCCATCGAGGTCACAGAGGGCCGGGTCGCAGCATCGGTCATTGCCGAAATTCTGACTACGGGGCGCGAGATGTTGCGCCATCCTGTCGACCTGCTGCCCCATGCACGTGACGCGGTCATGACGTTGGCCGCACAGTATAGAGTGATCCTGATCACCAAAGGCGACCTGCTGGATCAGGAACGCAAACTGGCGCAATCGGGTCTGGGCGATCTGTTTCACGGCGTGGAAATCGTGTCAGACAAGACGGCGCAGGTGTACCGCACCGCCTTTGCCCGCCATGGCACCGGGCCAGAGCAGGCCGCGATGGTCGGAAACTCTTTGAAGTCCGACGTCATCCCCGCCCTGCAAGCCGGGGCCTGGGGCATCCATGTGCCGCACGACCTGACCTGGTCATATGAAGCCGCAGAACCGCCGGTTCACGCTGAAAGGTTTCGCATGATTCCCGACTTGGGTCCCTTGCCTGCCCTGATTGAAGGGCTGGCCGGCCTACCATAGGTTGCGGTTCGCCCGGCGCCTCATACTACATCAGCCCTCAAAACCAAAGAGCAACACTTAAGAAGTTCTGCGAAGCCCATGGAAACAAAGGTGTTTTCGGGAATGCCGTCTCGTGTTAGCCTCAGTGACAAGTAAAAGCGAAACTCCGGAAAACCGGGGGCGCGAGCAGTGGCGAGGCAAACAATTGGCACGTGTTTGGGCGGATTACGTCCGCAATTTTCTATCGACTCTGGTCATCGGGCTTTTGGCCAATCTTATGCTTGGCTGCCCGGCAGCGGCGGTCCCTCAGGCGTTGTATCTGATGGATGCGCGCACCGGTGAGACGCTGTTCGCGTCCAACGCCGACACGCCACTTGCCCCGGCATCGCTGACCAAGATGATGACGCTGTACATCACTTTTCAGGAAATCGAGGCGGGGCATGTCAGCCTTGATACGATGATCACCGTGTCGAAAAACGCGGCCAATCAGGCCCCCTCGCGGCTGGGTCTGAAAGCGGGGCAAAAGATCGCGCTGCGCTATCTGATCCGGGGTGCTGCGGTGAAATCGGCGAACGATGCGGCGGCGGCGATTGGCGACTATTTTGCAGGCTCACCGGAAAAGTGGGGGGCGCGGATGACGCTGACCGGTCAGGCGCTAGGGATGAAACATTCAACCTTCAAGAATGCGAACGGATTGCCAGCAAAGGGTCACCTGTCGACGGCTCGCGACATGTCGGTTCTGGGGCGGCATTTGTTTTACGATTTTCCGCAATATTACAACATATTCTCGCGCCGCACGACCGATGCGGGCGTGGCGACAGTGGCCAACACCAACCACAAGTTTCTCGATTCGTATGAAGGGGCTGACGGCATCAAGACCGGTTACACCGATCAGGCCGGTTTCAACCTGACCGCCAGTGCCGAACGCAACGGCGTGCGCCTGATCGGCACGATCTTTGGCGGCACCTCTACCAACATGCGCAATCAGAAGATGACCGAACTTTTGGACCTTGGCTTCAAGAAGGCCAAACCCGGGGTTCAGACCGTCAAGCCAAGCCCTGCCGATCCCGAAGCACCCGCGATTCCAAATGCCGCCCTTGTCGCGCAGGTTACGGATGACGCGTTGCCAGAGGTGGCGGGCGGCGCTGCCAAGACGCTTCGGGTCGACATGACCGTTGCAGCCTCGCCCCGCCCATTGCCGCGCCCGGGGTCAGATGTGGTCGAGGTGACCGGCATCGAGGATGCGGTGGCGATGGCCAACGCACCTGCACCGGACCCGAACACACTGGACGCGCAGGCGCAGGCCCTTGCCTCGGGCGTCACGATAAAGGCCAGTTCTGCCGGTCAGCCGCTGGAACTTGCCGCAGAAACCGCCCGGCCGCCCAAGAAAAATGCCCCGATTTACACCGATCAGAACGCCAAGCTGGCACTGGTGCCCGCCAAGCCAGAAGTTGTGACCCGAGTATCAACCTCTAGCGGAGAGACGTGGGGCATCAATCTGGGCCGTTACCCAAACTCGATGGCGGCTGAAAAGGCGCTGATCCAGATTCAGCTGACGGAAACGGCGACGCTTGGCGACGGCCTGCGCAAGGTCGTCTCCCGGTCGAACGGGTATGATGCCGTCGTTCTGGGACTGGACCGCGACACCGCCGACCTTGCCTGCCGACGGTTGCAGGCCCGTGCCGTGCAATGCTTTACCATCGGTCAGTGATGGACTACGTCTTTGCGCCCCCGGCCCCGGTCAGCCTTCCAGTCTTTGGCCGCACAGCCCGATTTCCGGTACGGCGCATCTTTTGTGTCGGGCGCAACTATGCGGACCACGGGATAGAGATGGGCGGCGACCCGACCAAAGAGCCGCCGTTCTTTTTCACCAAACCCGCCGACGCACTTGTGCAATCGGGTGCGACCATCCCCTACCCGTCCGCGACGCAGGACCTGCACTATGAAGGCGAGTTGGTGGTGGCAATCGGCCTTGGTGGCGCTGACATCGCCGAAACTGCTGCAACGTCACATGTCTGGGGCTATGCCGCAGGCAACGACCTGACCCGCCGCGATTTGCAGGCACAGGCGAAAGCGTCAAGGCGGCCGTGGGATATGGCCAAGGGCTTTGACCATTCGGCGGTGATCGGTCTGATCCATCCCGGCGCAGACCTGCCAGACGCGACCCTGACGCTGACAGTGGACGGGGTTACGCGCCAAGAGACAAAGCTGTCGATGATGATCTGGGACGTGCCCGGTATCATCGCCCACCTTTCGGGTCTGGTGACGCTGGCTCCCGGGGACCTGATATTTACCGGAACGCCTGCCGGTGTGGGTGCCTTGCAACGCGGCCAGTCCTGCACCGTTCAGGTCGAAGGCCTGTCACCCGCCACCGTGACCATCGCCTGATCAAGGCGCGGGCTTGTCGTCAAACTCTTTGGTCAGAATGCGGCTGGCATCGCCTTGCGGATCGTCAAACTGCTTTGACCGCATCGCCCAGACAAACGCCACCAGCCCGACGCAGCCCAAAAACAACGAAACGGGGATTAGGATCGTCAGGATCTGCACTACCTAAGCCTCAAAGCGTTCAGCGAAACCGAGATTGACGATAGTGACATGGCCAGTGCCGCCGCAAGTGGAGTGGCTGCCCCCATCAGGGCCAATGGCACCGCGATCACGTTGTAGGCGGCGGAGATCTGGAAATTCTGAACCATCCGCTTGGTCGCCTGACGTGAAATGCGCGTCGCATCCGCGATGGCCGACAGGTCACGGCCCAACAGCACGATATCTGACGCCGCCCGCGCCGCATCCAACGCCTGCGCCGGAGAGATTGACACATGTGCCGCCGCCAGTGCAGCGGTGTCGTTCAGCCCATCGCCCACCATCAGCACCTTGTGGCCCGCCTCTGCCACGGCCCGCACGATGGCGACCTTTTCGGTTGGCAGCGCGCCTGCCACCCAATCGGCAATGCCGTTCCGGGCGGCAAAGGCGCGCACCGCAGCCTCGTGGTCGCCCGACACCAGCTTGATCCGCTTGCCCTGCGCGATCAGCCCGGCGATGGCCGCCTGCGCCCCCGGACGTATCTGGTCGGTGAAGGTGAAAGCCACCGGCGTTTGACCCGGAATAGCCAGATAGGTCGCCGTTGTTGAAACGGCATCAATCCCGACCCAGGCCGCCCGTCCAAGGCGCACGGTCTGCCCGTTCAACCTGCCTTCGATGCCGTAACCCGGCACCTCGCGCAGGTCGGTGACCGGGGCTGCGACCACCTTGATGTGGGCCGCCAATGCCACGGCCAGCGGATGCGATGAGGCTTTCGCCAGCGCCAGCGCCACCGATTGGTCCGCGAACGCGACCTGATCCAGATTGCCCGGTTCCGGTGTGCCCATCGTCAAGGTGCCGGTCTTGTCAAAGACCACAACGTCAACCTCGGCCAAACGCTCCAGCGCGGTGCCGTTCTTGATCAGCACCCCCTTGCGGAACAGTTTGCCAGACGCCGCCGTCACCACCGCCGGAACCGCCAGACCCAAAGCGCAGGGGCAGGTGATGATCAGAACGGCGGCAGAAACGTTGATGGCAAAGCGAACGTCGCCACCGGTTTTCCACAGCCAGAAGCCAAAGGCCGAAAAGCTTAGGATATGAACCATGGGCGAATAGATGCGGGCCGCACGTTCGGCCAATGAGGTATAGCGGTTGCGCGCACTTTCCGCGACGGCGACCAGATCGGCCATACGGTGCAATGAGGAGTCTTTGCCCGCCGCCGTCACGCGCAGGGTCAAAGGCCCGGTCAGGTTCACCTCACCCGCCGAAACAGGCTGGCCCGGTCCGGCATAGGCGGGCAGGCTTTCGCCGGTCAACAGGCCTCGGTCCACCTCTGACGTGCCCTCGACCACCACGCCGTCAACCGGCATCCGCCCACCGGGACGCACCAGCACCAGATCGCCAGTGGCGATCAGTGCGATCGGGCGCAGATGTTCCTGCCCACCTTCCAGCACGATGGCACGCGGCACCTCTAGCGCTGCAAGCTCTTGTGCCGCCGAACGGGCCAGTGCCCGGCTTCGGTGGTCCAGATAGCGGCCCAAGAGCAGAAAGAACGCCAGCATCACCGCCGCATCAAAATAGGCCTTCTCACCCGAATGCATGGTTTCATAAAGCGAGATGGACGAGGCGAGGATCAGCGCCAATGATATCGGCACGTCCATTCCCAGCCGACCAACGCGCAAAGCAGCCCATGCCGATCTGAAGAACGGCTGGCCAACAAAGATCACGGTTGGAATTGCGATCAGTGCCGAAATCCAGTGGAACATGTCGCGCGTGGCACCGTCGGCCCCGGACCAGACCGCGACCGACAACAGCATGATGTTCATCATCGAAAAAAATGCCACGCCCAGCCGCATCAGCAATTCGCGGCCCTGACGGTCGGTTTCGGTCATCGACAAAAGGCCGGGGTCCAGTTCATGCGCTTCAAACCCCACACGTTCCAGCAGCGATGCCAGAGCGGCGGCGGTGATTTCGGCGTCAGCTTCAACCGACACGCGCTTGAGCGTCAGATTGACCCGGGCTGAACGCACACCCGGATGGGCCTTCAGCGCGCCCTCGACCGTTGAAATGCACAGCGCACAATGGGCAGAGGGCAGCGACAGCATCAGGCGGGCAGGCTGCACCGGGGTCAATGTCGCCAGACGCTCTGCCGCAGGGGCCGCGACACAGGCAGGACAGGCAGAGAGGCCGCCGCGCATCTGGCCAGGGGCTTCATAGGCCATATCCGTCTCTGACGTAAAAGCCATGTCAGTCCCTGACGTAAAAGAAGGTCCGCGCCTGATACAGCGTGCCATTTTGCGCATGTGCGACGATCTGCAGCATCCATTTGCCCAAAGGCAGTACGGTATCCGACACATAGATGCCGTCCGCGCCCTGCTTCATCACCGGATGCTGATCCTGCGCCGCCTCGGTCGGGCGACCGATCAGGACGTCGATGTCCTTGAGCGTGACGGGCTGACCCGACATATCGGTAAAATTCAGGCTCAGCTGGTTGCGCGTGCGGTCATAGCCTTGCTTCAGATGCCAGTGCAAAGCCTCTTGAGCGGTTTTCTCCTGGTCAAAGGTTTGGCTCGCGACATAGCTGTCGTTCACCTCAAGCCCGGGAAAGGTCGAAACGGCCTTGTAGGCCAGCAGGATGTTGACGGCGATGATCACCCCGAAAAACGACAGCGTGACGGCCAGCATGTGCCATCCGGTGAACAGGCGGATCGGTTTTGCGCCAAGTTCGGCCATGTCAGTCATCCTTGCCGTTGAAGATGGTGTCTTTGTAGATACGCTCTGCCTTGGGCACGTCCGGGCCGTCGGCATCCGATATCCACAACCGCAGCGGCATATGGTGGGCCGAAGCGGCCACGCTATCGGCTTTTGCTGTGACGAACAGGCGCTGCTCGCGGGTTTCGTTCGCCTTGACCAGAACGCGCAACGCATCGGTTCCTTCAAGCGTCAGGGTCACGTCGCCGTCCGAGGTGACGGAAAAGGTGAACCAGCGGTCCTCGCCATGCTTGTTGCGCAGCCGCAGGTCATAGCTGTTGCGGATCGCACCGTCGGACAGGATGACAAAGGGCGGATTGCGGACAGGTGAGACAGAGGCGTCCAGATTGGCGCGCAGGAACAGGGCGACGATCAGGCCGATGCCGATGCCAGCCCACAGGACGGTGTAGACGATGGTGCGCGGGCGGAAAATGTGCCGCCAGATCGAAAGGTCGGCTTTGCCAGCCTTTTCAAGCGGTTCATCGGTCAGGGCCAGATAGCCGATCAGGCCGGGCGGCTTGCCGATCTTGTCCATGATGTCGTCGCAGGCGTCGATGCACAGGCCGCAGGTGATGCAGGCCATTTGCTGACCATCGCGAATGTCGATCCCCATCGGGCAGACATTGACGCAGGCCATGCAGTCGATGCAATCGCCTGTGCCCGCCACAGTTTGCTTGCCACGCGGTTCACCGCGCCACGGGCGGTAGCCGATGGTGATGGTATCCTCGTCCATCATGGCCGCCTGAATGCGCGGCCAGGGGCAGGCATAGATGCAGATTTGTTCGCGGGCAAAGCCGCCGAAGAAAAAGGTGGTGAACGTCAATATCGCCATGGTGATGTAGGCGGTGGCCCCCGCCGTGCCGTTCAGCAGGGCATGGAACAGGCTGGGGGCGTCGGTGAAATAGAAGACCCACGCTCCGCCGGTCGCGAGCCCAATCAGCAGCCAGATCGTCCATTTGACCAGACTTTTCCAGATTTTCTCGGCATCCCAGACTTGCCGGTGCAATCGGATGCGGGCGTTGCGGTCGCCTTCAACCCAACGTTCAACCAGAATGTACAGGTCGGTCCAGACGGTCTGCGGACAGGCATACCCGCACCAGACCCGCCCGGCGGCAGAGGTGAACAGGAACAAGCCAAGGCCCGCCATGATCAGCAGGCCCGCGACAAAATAGAACTCGTTCGGCCAGATCTCAACCATGAAAAAGAAAAACCGGCGCGAAGACAGGTCCAGCAACACCGCCTGATCCGGCATCAGCGGCCCGCGGTCCCAACGCAGCCACGGGGTGATGTAGTAAACCCCCAGCATCGCGCCCATCAGCCACCATTTCAGGGTGCGGAACGTGCCCTTGACCCGACGCGGAAAAATCGGTTCGCGGGCGGCGTATAGCTTTGGCTCATCCGTGCTGGACATCGTTGTTTTCCTGTACGCTGGCATGCGTTTGCGCCGCAGCGAGGTTGGGCGTCGTGCCTTGGGTCAATCGTTGCGACATTCTGCGCCGCGTCCTGACAATCCGAACCACGTGCAACTTGTGCCCGCAACACGCCCGGACGGCAGAACCCGGCGTCACTCTCCGCCGCCGAGACTGTGGACATAGACGGCCACGGCGCGGATTTCGTCTTCGGTCAGGCGGGCCGGGCTGCCCGGTGCCGCATAGCCCCAACTGGGCATTACCCCACCGCGACCGGCCGAAATCGTTGTGGTCAACGTCGCCTCGCTGCCACCATATAGCCAGATCGCGTCTGTCAGGTTGGGTGAGCCCATGTCGCGGTTGCCCTTGCCGTCGACACCGTGGCAGGCCGCACAATTGTCGGCAAAAAGCGGCGCGCCTGCAGTGGCTTTGGCCTCATCCGCCGTCTGGCCCGAGATTTTCAGGACATAATTGACGACCTGACCCACCTGCTCACTGGTCAGCTGTGCCGTTGCGACATCGGCCAGCGTGCCAGTGGCCTTGTCTGACCATGCCGGCATGTAGATGCCCACATTGCGCGCATCCGGGTCGACCGTGTTGCGCACACCGTGCGTCACCGTCGTGTGGATGGCATCAATCGCACCGCCATAAAGCCAGTCGTTGTCCAACAGGTTGGGATAGCCCAAACCCTGCACGCCAGCAGCCCCCGCGCCGTGACACGGGGCGCAATTGGTGGCAAACAGCGACTTGCCCGCCTCCATCGCGTAGGCCTTCAACCCGTCATCCAGTTCGATGGTTGACAGGTCAGCGGCCACCAGCCTGGCCTTGATCGGCGCGTTCGCCGCGTCAAAGCGGTCAATCTCGACCTGAACATCCGCCCGGGTCGATGCCCCCAAAAGCCCCGGCGTCGCACCGTGGATCAGGGGCCACGCCGGATAGGCAATCATGTAGCCAAGGGCAAAAAGAATGCACAGGTAGAACGTCCACAGCCACCAGCGCGGCAGCGGGTTGTTCAACTCTTCAATGCCGTCCCAACTGTGGCCTGTCGTGCCGACCTTGTGCGCCGGGTCGTCTTTGATTGGCTTGGCCATGGTCAGACCTCCTTCGAAGGTCCGGGCACTGGCCCGGGTTTCTTGTCATCCCTGAAGATCAGGTTCGCCGCCTCTTGCTGGCCCTTGCGCGCACCGGGGCGGAACACCCAGATCACGGCGCCCACAAAGAACAGCGTCAGTGCCAGAAGCGCCCAACTGTCGGCCAGTTCACGCAGGAAGGTGTAAAGCTCCATGATGCCCCCCTACCGCGACGCATCAGGCGTGAAGGTCGAAAAGTCGACCATCGTGCCAAGCACTTGCAGATAGGCGACCAGCGCATCCATCTCGGACAGGCCCGGCTGGCCGTCAAAGTTGGCAACGGTCACCTTGGCCCCGTAGCGGCCCAGCAGACCCGTGCTGTCGCCGTCCGGAGTGTCCTGCGCCTTCATATCCGCCTTGGCACTGGCAATCTCGTCATCCGTATAGGGGACACCGACCATCCGGTGGGTCCGCAGCACGTCATCGATGTAGTCCGGGCTAAGTTCGGTGGTCGCCAGAAACGCATATTTCGGCATCACCGATTCCGGCACGATGGCTTCGGGGTTCGACAGGTGATCAACCTGCCACGAGTCCGAATACTTGCCGCCCACCCGTGCCAGATCCGGCCCGGTGCGCTTGGACCCCCACTGGAACGGGTGGTCGTATTCCGACTCTGCCGCAAGTGAGTAGTGGCCATAGCGTTCAACCTCGTCCCGCATCGGGCGGATCATCTGGCTGTGGCAGACATAGCAGCCTTCACGCAGGTAAATGTTGCGCCCTGCCAGTTCCAACGGAGTGTAGGGCCGCATCCCCTGCACGTTCTCTATCGTGTTCTGCAGGTAGAACAGCGGTACGATTTCAACCAGTCCGCCGATCAGCACGACCAAAAGGCTTAGCACCAGAAGAAGCGAGGCGTTCCTCTCGATGATCTTGTGTTTGTCCAGAAATGCCATGTTCCGTGCCCCCTATTCAGCCGGAACGCCGGCATATGCTGTGGCCCGTACAGGCTGCGCATTCACCGTCATCCAAAGATTATAGACCATGATCAGCCCGCCGGTCAGGTACATCGCCCCGCCCAACCCACGCACCACATTCATCGGGAACTTGGCGGCCACCGTGTCGGCGAAGGCGTTGACCAGAAAGCCATTGGCATCCACCTCACGCCACATCAGGCCTTCCATGATGCCCGACACCCACATCGCCGAGGCGTAAAGCACGATCCCGATGGTGGCGAGCCAAAAGTGCCACGACACCAGTTTCAGCGAATACAGCCCCTCGCGGTTCCACAAGCGCGGGGTCAGGAAATACAGCACCGAAAAGGTAATCATCCCGTTCCAGCCCAGCGCCCCCGAATGCACATGGCCAATGGTCCAGTCGGTATAGTGACTAAGCGAGTTCACCGCCTTGATCGACATGACCGGGCCTTCAAACGTGCTCATCCCATAGAACCCGATTGCGATCACCATCATCCGCACGACCGGATCGGTGCGCAACTTGTCCCAGGCCCCCGACAACGTCATCAACCCGTTGATCATACCACCCCAGGACGGCATCCACAGCATGACCGAAAACACCATGCCAAGGGTCGAGGCCCAATCGGGCAGTGCCGTATAGTGCAGGTGGTGCGGACCGGCCCATATGTACAAAAAGATCAGCGCCCAGAAGTGGATGATCGACAGTTTGTAGCTGTAGATCGGGCGGTCCACTTGCTTGGGGACAAAGTAGTACATCATGCCCAGAAAGCCTGCGGTCAGGAAAAAGCCCACGGCGTTGTGGCCATACCACCACTGCACCATGGCATCCTGCACGCCCGAATAGATCGGCACCGACAGCGACCCGAAGATCGACACCGGGATTGCGGCATTGTTGACCAGATGCAGGACGGCGACTGTCAGGATCATCGACAGAAAGAACCAGTTGGCGACGTAGATATGCGGCTCACGGCGCATGACCAGCGTGCCGACAAAGACGATCAGATAGGCGACCCAGACGATTGTGATCAGGATGTCGATGTACCAGACCATCTCGGCGTATTCTTTGGCCTCTGTCCCGCCCAACACATAGGACGAGGCGGTCAACACGATGATCAGCTGCCAGCCCCAGAACACAAACCAACCCAGATTGCCGCCCCACAGCCGCGCCGCCGAGGTGCGCTGCACGACGTAAAACGAACTCATGATCAAAGCATTGCCGCCAAAAGCAAAAATCACCGCAGAGGTGTGCAAGGGCCGCAACCGGCCAAAGTTCAGGATGCCGTCGGTCACGTTGCCAAGGTTCAGCGCTGGAAACGCCAGTTGAAACGCAATGACCACGCCGACCAGAAAGCCCACGATCCCCCAGAAAGAGGTCGCGATCACCCCGGCCCTGACCACTCCGTCCTGATATTCGTTGGGGTTGGCGATGTGTGGGTCATCAACATGGCGCAGCACATGGACAAAGGTGATCGCCGCTGCGATTGCCACCTCTATGGCGTTGACCATATAGGGCAGATCATGGGCGTAGTTGGCGGCGATGGCGGCCAACAGCCCCACACCCGCCAGCCCGATCAATTTGGCGTAGTCCCACATCTTCTTTGTCCCTTCGTCGCTCGACCCTGTCTGGGCCCGACCCTGCTTGGGACACGCGCAATAGCGCCGCACTTCACAGCTCTGTCCGGACGCAGCTTTGCAGGCGCGGGGGCGGCCCGCCTTGATCCAGATCAACTGTGCGTGACCGCTTTCATGATCCGCATCAAGGCGCCGCCTTTGCCGACCTGCGACGCTGTCGCTATTCTGGAACCGGAGTTGACCATGAGCTACAAATCCATCCTGACGGTCGTAACGAACCCTGCAACCGCCGAAGCCTGTATCGCGGCAGCGGGGGCCATGGCACTTGGCTTTGACGCACATCTTGACGTTCTGGCCTTGGGCGTTGATCAGGCGCAGGTCGGCTATGCTTATATCGGGGCCGGGGCCGTGCTGACGGAATTCTCGCTGGAACGCGCCGAGGCGGATGCACGGGCAGCCGCTGCAGCAGCCACCAAAGCGTTGGGCGAAATGGACCCGGCACTCCGCTACAGTGTCGAGACGGTGGTGGCCGAAATGGGCAGCCTGACGGCGGTGGTCGGCAACGCGGCCAGTTTTGTCGATCTGGTCGTGCAATGCCGCCCCTACAGCGGCGATCAGGCCTATCAGGCCGAGGCGGTGGTCGAAGCAGCCCTGTTTGAGGGCCGCGCCCCGGTGTTGATCATTCCAGAAACGATGCTGGGCAAGATCGGCACATTTGTCCAACTGGCCCATCCGCGCCGCGTTCTGTTGGCCTGGAACCAAAGCACCGAGGCGCTGGCAGCGGTGAAACGCGCCCTGCCCCTGCTGAAAAAGGCCGAAATGGTTGACATCACAGTCGTCGACCCCCCGTCACGCGGACCCGAACGGTCTGACCCGGGCGGTATATTGTGCCAGTATCTTGTCCGACACGGCGTCAAAGCGCAGGTTTCGGTGCTGGCCAAGACGACGCCGAAAATCTCGGACGTGTTGGCGCGTCACGCGCTGGAAAAGGGCTGTGACCTGATGGTGATGGGGGCTTACGGCCATTCGCGGCTGCGCGAGGCGGTGTTGGGCGGGGCCACGCGGACCATGCTGGAAACCACAATGATCCCGGTCCTGATGGCGCATTGATCAACGATAGACCAAAGGGCACAGCCAGACGCGCGGGTCCAAACGCCCGCGCGTCTGGCGGGGCACACCAACCCAAAGCCTTCTGCCAATTGCTCTTGGCCAAATACTCCCGCCGGAGGCTCTTGGCCGGGCCAGATCGCTATTTGCGGCGTTTGTGTTCCTCAAGCCGGGGCATGATTTCCACAAAATTGCAGGGCCGGTGGCGGTAATCCAACTGCCAGACCAGAATCTCGTCCCACGCATCGCGGCACGCCCCCGGAGAGCCGGGCAGCGCAAACAGATATGTCCCACCCGCAACCCCACCCGTGGCCCGCGATTGCACCGCCGAGGTGCCGATTTTCTGCATCGAGACGATGGTGAAGACCGTACCAAACGCCTCGATCTCTTTTTCATAAACGTCGCGGTGCGCTTCGACCGTCACGTCGCGCCCGGTCAGGCCGGTGCCGCCGGTTGACAGGATAACGTCAATGGCCGGATCAGCAATCCACGCCCGCAGTTGCGCCGCAATCGTCACGCGGTCATCCGGCACGATGCCGCGTGCTGCCAGCACATGGCCCACCCCGGTCAGCCGTTCGACAAGCGTATCGCCGGATTTATCGTCCGCCGCCGTGCGGGTGTCAGACACCGTCAGCACCGCGATACGGACCGGAACAAACTCTTTCGTCTCATCAATGCGCGACATGCCTTAGCCTTTGAACATAAACGCAGGCCTTGGGACCAGCGCGGTTAAAAGATCACCTGAAAGCCGCAGCGCCGTCATCCAAGCCGCGCCTTCAGACTTAACAAATCCGCCCACGCCTCGCGCTTGGCGGCTGGGTTGCGCAGCAGATAGGCCGGGTGCGTCATCGGCAGTACCGGTTTGCCCAGCGCCTGGGTCCAGATGCCCCGCAAGCGCAGAATGCCCTTAAGATTCAACAGCGCCATGCAAGGCGTGTTGCCCATCGCCACGATCACATCCGGGTCGATCAGGGCAATGTGGCGTTCGACAAACGGGCGCATCAGGGCGATTTCTTCCGGCTCCGGGTCGCGGTTCTGCGGCGGGCGCCACGGCAGGACGTTGGTGATATACAGGGCTGTCGCAGGGTCTGGGGAACTGCGCGACAACCCGATCGACTCAAACATGCGGTCCAGCAGCTGACCGGCGCGGCCGACAAAGGGCAAACCCTCCTGATCCTCATCCCGGCCCGGCGCTTCGCCAAGGATCAGCACGCGGGCCGACGGGTTGCCATCGGCAAAGACCGTGTTGCGCGCCCCTTTCTTCAGGTCACACAAGTCAAAGGCGGTCAAAGCAGCGCGCAAATCCTGCAGTGTCGCGGCATGGCTTGCGGCCAATCGCGCAACCGCCAGCGGGTCGGCCACGGCTGCATCCTGCACCGGTATGGCCGCGCGCACAGGTTCTGCCGGACGCTCCAGCCGGTCGGGCAGGTCATAGCGGTTGATGGGGTCTTCGTGAACCCAGTCACCTACCCCCATCTCACCCTGCCAGTCCAGCGCTGCCAAAGCGGCCTGCCAGTTCTGCGGCATCATGATGTCATGCGTGATTCCCATGCCAAAACGGTAGGCTGCTTGGGGCCGCAGGACAAGACCGCCAAGCCAGTTGCCCCCCGCCCCCCCATTTGGCATAAGCCCCTATCAGCGACAGGAGAGACCATGGCCTTCCGTGCCCGCCACCTGCTTGGGATTGAACACCTTGCCCCGTCTGAAATCGTCGAAGTGCTTGATCTGGCGGACCGCTATGTCGATCTGAACCGCCGCACGGTGAAATCCTCTGATGTGTTAGCCGGGCTGACGCAGATCAACATGTTCTTTGAAAACTCCACGCGCACGCAGGCCAGCTTTGAACTGGCGGGCAAACGGCTGGGCGCAGATGTGATGAACATGTCAGTCGCCCAATCGTCGGTGAAAAAGGGTGAGACGCTGATTGACACCGCCCTGACCCTGAACGCAATGCGCCCCGATCTGCTGGTGGTGCGGCATCCATCGTCGGGTGCGGTCAATCTGCTGGCGTCAAAGGTCAACTGCGCGGTTCTGAACGCAGGCGACGGGCGGCACGAACATCCGACACAGGCCTTGCTGGACGCCCTGACGATCCGCCGCGCCAAGGGGCGCATCCAACGGCTGACCGTCGCGATTTGCGGCGATATCGCGCATTCGCGGGTGGCACGGTCAAACCTGATCCTGCTGGGCAAGATGGAAAACCGCCTGCGCCTGATCGCCCCGCCCACCCTGATGCCGCCCGGCGTGCAGGATTTCGGCTGTGAGATTTATGACGACATGAAAAAGGGGCTTGAAGGCGTTGATGTCGTGATGATGCTGCGGCTGCAAAAGGAACGGATGGACGGCGGCTTTATCCCGTCAGAACGCGAATACTACCACCGCTACGGGCTGGACGCCGAAAAGCTGTCGTTTGCCAAGCCCGACGCCATCGTGATGCACCCCGGCCCGATGAACCGCGGGGTTGAGATTGACGGTGAGATTGCCGACGACATCAACCGTTCCGTCATCCAAGAACAGGTCGAGATGGGCGTCGCAGTACGGATGGCCTGCATGGACCTACTGGCGCGGAATTTGCGGGCAGAACGCGGGCGTGCTGCTGCCGGGGTGATGGTGTGAGCGCTTTTTTGGAGAGACGCGCATGACTTCGATTGATTGGGCTGGGATACTCGCACCCAATGAACGCATTCTTTGGCAAGGTCGTCCCGGCACCGGGTTATCGTTCAACGCCGACGCCTTGGCGAAATCGGCCTTCGGACTCTTTTTCTTTGGCTTTTCGATTTTCTGGATCGTCAGCGCCTTTACCGCAACCGCGAAGTCCGGCGATGGATCTGCCAACGTCTTTCCGTTGTTTGGCATTCCCTTCGTCGCAGTCGGATTCTACCTGGTGATCGGCCAATATTTCTGGTCGGTCTATGTTCGCGGCAACACCTGGTATTCTCTTAGCGATCAACGCGCTTTTATCGCCAGGCAGATTTTCGGGACAAAGTCACTGAAAAGCTACCCGATTGCAGCAGGAACCCCGATTGAAATTGACATGGGCGACACGACGTCAATGTGGTTTGCAGAACACAAGTCATACTCTCGAAACAATATGACAACGCGGAAAATCGGCTTCGAACTTATCACAGGTGGCAACGACGTCTATCAAATGATCCGCAAGATCCAGGCTGGCACTGCATGACCCCTCCGCCCAAACCGCCCAAACCCAAACTCTCGGACGCCCGCATGTCCGGCATGGTCGCCACCGCCGCCCTGCTGGTGATGTTTGCGCTGGTGGGGTTGGTGGTTTTGTGGGGAAGTTGACGATGGCGGCATCGGGCAGCGGGAGGGCAATTCATGACGGGCGCATATTCTGACACGTCCTTTAAAGGCTGGGACGCCTACTTGTTTGAGGGCGAAAAGGTTGTCTGGCAGGGCCGCCCGCATTGGCAGATGATCTTCGCCAACCGGTCCAAGGCAGAGAAAATCACCGGCGCGGTGATGATGGGTTTGTCGGTTTTTGGTATCCTCGCCATCCGCATGATGCACTCTGACGGGGCCATCGTGCCGGTTCTGGTTTTTCTGTTGGGCGCGGGGATCGCCTTGGGCATCCATCCGAAAGATATATTGCTGCGCGCTGTCTCCACCTATTCGCTGACCAACCGCCGCGCCCTGATCGCCTCTAATCTGTTTGGCCAGCGCAAACTGAACGGCTACTACATCAACCCCAACGTGACGCTGGAGTTTATCGACGGTGCCCGCCCCACCCTTTACTTTGCCATTGAAGAAAAGACCGTCAAGCGCCGCGATACCGAGGCCGAACGTCAGCGGTCGGAAGGTGGTTCCTCTTCTGACAGTGGGCCGATTTACCGCGATGTCGTGATCCGCCAGCGCATCGGGTTTGAATATATTGACGAGGGGCGCAAGGTGTTTGAACTGATGCAAGCGATGCGGAAAGGCGGGGTATGATGCGGGATTTGAGCCAACCTGCCGACAAGCCCAAACTGTGTGACGCCCCGAACAGTCGGGTGGCCGCACCTGCCACACGGGCCGCACTGGTTGTCTGCATAGGGAGCATACGATGAAAGATGCCGATCTGCTGACGCCCGGTGAGGTGATCCTGTGGCAGGGGCGGCCTGATCCCTGGCCGTACGTGACGGCGGCGCAGTTGGCGACCATCGTGCAAGGGTTCATCGCCCTTGGCCTGTTTGTCTATCTGATCGGCCGGTTGCACATGGGCATTCCGCCCTTGTGGGACGTGCGGATCATCGTGTTGGTGATTGTCTTCAAGACAGTACCAATTGAAATCGTGGTCTCTGTCCTTAGCCGGCGGGCTTCACGCTATATCCTGACGACGCTGCGGGCGATAACCGTCACCAACGTCGGGCTTTTCGGCGAACGGGTGCGGGCGCTTCCGATCCTGCCCGCCTTGCCGGTCGATTTCATTCAGGGAAAGCGGCTGTCCAGCCTGTATTTCACGCAAGCGAAAGGCAATTTCTGGGCGCGGCTGCGATCCAGCCCGGCACCGGGGTTTGAACGGATCAGCGACGGTGCCAAGGTTTTCGCCCTGATCAGCCAGCTGCAAAAAGGTACTCAATGACCCTGCATTTCACCAATGCCCGCCTGATTGACCCAGAGGGCGGGACCGACACCTTGGGCTCATTGACCGTTGCCGAAGGCGTCATTGTGGCAGTCAACGGGCCTGCCCCCAAAGGCGAGGCTTTCGATTGCGGTGGCATGTGTCTGGCCCCCGGCATCATCGACTGGGGCGTCAAGATCGGTGAACCCGGAGAGCGGCACAAGGAATCGTTCCGCTCTGCCGGGCTTGCGGCGGCGGCGGGTGGGGTGACGACAATCATCGCCCGGCCTGACACCAATCCCGCGATTGATACGCCTGAAACGCTGGAGTTTGTTACAAGACGCGCGGCGGAATCGGTCGTGCGCATCCGCCACATGGCCGCCCTGACCAAGCACCGTGACGGGCAAGAGATGACAGAGATCGGCTTTCTGCTGGATGCCGGTGCGGTGGCGTTTACCGACGTGTTCAGAGTCTCGACCAACTCCAAAGGGTTGGCGCGGGCGATGACTTATGCGCGGTCTTTGGGCGCGCTGATCGTTGGGCACCCGCAAGAACCGGGTCTGTCGGCCGGGGCTGCGGCTACAAATTCGAAATTCGCCAGCCTGTACGGCCTGCCCGGAGTTCATCCGATGGCCGAAAAGATCGGCCTCGACCGCGACCTTGGCTTGGTAGAGATGACCGGGGCGCGCTATCATGCCGACCAGATCACCACGGCGGGGGCGTTGCCCTCGATCCTGCGGGCCAAGGCGGCGGGGTTGGATGTGACGGCGGGGGTTTCGATCCATCACCTGACGCTGAATGACTTTGATGTCGGCGATTACCGGACCTTCTTCAAGCTGACCCCCCCCTTGCGGTCAGAGGATGACCGGCTGGCGATGGTTCAGGCGGTGGCAGACGGGGTGATTGATGTTGTGGCGTCTTTCCACACCCCCGCCGATGAGGAATCCAAGCGCCTGCCGTTTGAAGAGGCGGCTTCGGGCGCGGTCGGCCTGCAGACTCTGTTGCCTGCCGCGCTTAGGTTGGTGCATTCCGGCGATATGGATTTGCCGACCCTGTGGCGCGCCTTGTCGCTGAACCCGGCGCGCCGGTTGGGTCTGCCGCAGGGGCGGTTGGCCGAGGGCGCACCTGCCGATCTGGTCTTGTTCAACCCGGATGCGCCCTTCGTTCTGGACCGGTTCAAGCTGGCGTCGAAGTCAAAGAATACTCCGTTTGACGGGATGCGGATGGAGGGTAAGGTGCTGGCCACCTGGGTGGCGGGCGCGCAGGTATTCGGAGCATAAGATGCCGGTGATTGAGACGTCTTGGATGATGTTGGGTGTGGTGGCCGTGCTGGCCTATCTGGTGGGATCGGTGCCGTTCGGCATTGTCATCACGCGGGCCTTGGGGTTGGGCGATCTGCGGGCGATCGGGTCGGGCAACATCGGTGCCACCAATGTCTTGCGAACCGGCAACAAGGGGGCGGCTTTGGCGACCCTGTTGCTGGATGCGGGCAAGGGCGGGCTGGCGGTGGCTTTGGCCCGTTGGCTGGTGGGAGAGGATGCCGCGCAGCTGGCGGCCCTGTGCAGCTTTCTGGGCCATCTGTTTCCCGTCTGGCTGGGCTTTAAGGGCGGCAAGGGGGTGGCGACATTTCTGGGCACCCTGCTGGTTCTGGATTGGCGCGTCGGGGTGGCAGCTTGCCTGACCTGGGCCGTGACAGCGGCGGTAACGCGGATATCGTCGCTATCGGCGTTGGTCGCGGCCGCAATGTCCAGCTTTTGGCTGCTGATCTTCAAAGACGGGCAAATGCTGTTCCTGATCGTGGCGCTGACCGTTCTGATCTATTGGAAGCACTGGCCCAACCTGACCCGGATCAAGGCCGGGACAGAGCCGAAGATCGGGCAGAAATAGGCGTGATATCGCAGGATAACACACGTGTTATACCTAGTAAGTATTTGTTATTATGTACATTTATGAATTTTGTTAGAGTTTTGTTAACTCGTGATACCCACCTTGCCTGACCCTTTCACGACCGCTTTGAACCTGATCCCAGAGGGGCATTCGACCGGCCATTTCAACGCGCGCCGCTATCGGGTTGAAAAGACCAGCCATGCCAAAGGCCGCAGTCTGAAGCTGTTTGGCCGTGAATTGGGGGGCACAGATTTCGTCAGCCTGAACCTGTACCACCTGACCTCTGGGGACGTGCTGAAACCCTGCGAGATGTCGCAAGCCAAGGTGCGGGCGTTTGTGTTGGGCTATGTGGTGGATCAGGCCTGACGGGTCGGTTTGGTTGGGTTAGGCTTACCCCCTCATCAACCGGAGGGTGCCATGTCAATCAAAGTTCGCCAGCTTGCCCATGTCTGCGTGTTTTCCCATGATCTTGCCGCAGCGGAAGCATTTTATGTCGGGGCATTGGGGCTGAAAAAGGTGTTCGACTTTACCAAAAAGGGCGCTTGGGTCGGGCTGTATCTGTCGTGTGGCGCGCGGACCTTTGTTGAGGTGTTCCTGCACGACGAGGCGCCCTTTACCAAAACCGGGGCCGTCAATCACCTGTGTCTTGAGGTGGACAATCTGGCCGTGGCTGTCGCCGAATTGAGGGCAATGGCGGTTGACGTGACAGAGCCGAAATATGGTTGCGATGAAACGTGGCAGGCCTGGTTAAAAGACCCATCGGGTGCGCCGGTGGAGTTGTTCCAGTATACCGAGAAGAGTGCGCAGTTTGTTGGCGGGGACCGCGAGATTGATTGGTAGGGGGCTGGCCGGGGGGAGTCGGGGTGGCCCCCGACCTACAGGCTTGAAGCGTCGTAGATCGGGGCCAGCGATTTGCCCCATTCGCCGTTGTACAGGTCAAGCCAGCGGTCGGCTTGGGTCTTTTCGGTGGCCAGATTGCCAACCAAAGGGGCCAGAAAGCGCTGCTCGTCCAGACCACGTGCCGCAAGACCTGCGTGGGACAGACCCACAGCGGCGCGGGCGAGGTCGATCAGTTTCACGCCGTTCGCCTCTCCCTGCAGGGCAGAGACAGAGGCTGCGACGCGCAGGGACTGACGGGTTTCCTCATCCAAGCCTTTGACCAGATCCCAAGCGGCATCAAGGGCGGTCTGGTCGTACATCAGACCAACCCAGAAGGCGGGCAGCGCGTTGATATGGGCCTGATCGCCACAATCGGCACCGCGCATCTCGATGAATTTCTTGACCCGCGCCTCGGGGAACACCGTTGTCATATGGTCGGCCCAATCCGAAAGGGTGGGCTTTTCACCGGGCAAGGCGGGCAGTTTTCCGGCGAGAAAATCGCGGAACGACTGACCCAAGGCATTGATATATTTGCCATCACGGTAGACAAAATACATCGGCACATCCAGAACCCAGTCGACGTATTGCTGAAAACCAAAGCCCTCATCAAACGCAAAGGGCAACATTCCGGTGCGCGAATTGTCCAATCCACGCCAGATGCGCGAGCGCCAGGATTTATGGCCGTTCAGCTTGCCGTCAAAGAACGGGCTGGAGGCGAAAAGTGCGGTCGCCACCGGCTGCAAGGCCAAGGCGACGCGCAGCTTTTTGACCATGTCCGCCTCGGAACTGTAGTCAAGGTTCACTTGCACGGTGCAGGTGCGGTACATCATCTGGGTGCCGTGGGTGCCGACGCGGCCCATGTAGTCGGTCATCAGACGGTAGCGGCCTTTGGGCATGACGGGCATGTCTGGCCCACTCCACTGGGGTGCCGCACCGATACCCATGAAGCCGATGCCCAAGGGGTCGGCGATGGCACGCACCTCATCCAGATGGTTCTGCAACTCGGCAGCGGTTTCCGCCATGTTGGTCACCATGGCACCGGAGAGTTCAAACTGGCCCCCGGGTACCAGCGAGACGTTCGCGCCGTTCCTTGTCATGCCGATGGTGTTGCCGGCCTCTTGCACCGGGGTCCAGCCAAAGCGCGCCTCAAGCCCGGCAAACAGCGCGGAAATCGAACGGTCCCCGGCATAGGGCAACGGCGCGTGAGTGTCCTTCAGGAAGCCGAACTTTTCATGTTCGGTCCCGATGCGCCATTCGGATTTGGGCTTGTTGCCCGAGGCCATAAGTTCGGCCAGTTGATCGAAGCTTTCGATGGGCCCGCCACCGGATTGAGGGATCGACATCAGGCAGAACCTTTCGCAGCGGCATATTCAAGGGGCATACAGGTGTCGCGTCGGACCGGGCAAGTCAAGGTGTGAGACGTAACGATCCGCACAGCATCACAATTGGTCATGGCGCGACCGGGTCGTGTGGGTGGCATCAGGGCGGATCGGGGCGTGGTAGAGCAGGTCATAAGCGCGCCAGTCTGACGCCGGATTGTTTCCGCCATATGACACGGGTTTCGGCCGCAAGTGCTGGGTTGGTGTCGTGCAAGGTCGAGGGCTGCAGGGCGGCCACCAGCGCCTGAGTGTCCATGCCGGGCAAGCCTGCGAAGGCGTCAAACAGTCGGTCAGCCCCTGCCGCATCGACCGGGATCAGCAGGGCCTGCCCGTCGGCCTGCTTCAGCCGCCAGACCCGCTTGCCGCGCAAAGACAGCAAACGGATTTCCACCAGTTCCGCCAAGGACAAGAACCCGCCAAGTTCTGGGGCAAGGTAGCTGACCTGCCCTTCGTCCAGCTCGACAAGGCCCGGGGCCGCGATGGTCTGGGCAAAGCGCGCCCGGCGCAGGGCGGTGACGGTCAAGACAGCGCCGATGCCTGCGATGATCAGGCCAAGGGGGAACAGGACATAACCGCCCAGTGCCATCAGCCACAGGCCAGCGGCGACGATGACAGCAGCGCCAATCGCTTCCGCATAGCGGCGCAGCAGGGCCAGCACTTCGGGGCGGATCTGCCAGGACGGGTCAGCCATGGATCACCTGTTTGTCGCGCAACAGCAGCAGGGTCCAGTGACCGATCTGGCGACGGTCACATGATCGGCCAGTAAGGCGTCAACAGCGGCCACGTCTGCCTTGGTGGCCATAATCATAGCCAATCCCCCAACGTCGTCTGCCACAGGGTCAGGGCTGCCACGGCGGCGGTATCGGCGCGCAGGATGCGGGGGCCGAGGGATATGGGGGTGACATAGAGGAGGGCGTGCAGGGTGGTACGCTCTTCCGGGGAAAAGCCGCCTTCGGGGCCGATCAGGATGGCCCAGGGGTCGGGAGTATCACTGCGTTTGGCAGCCAGAAGGGTGGCGCGGGCGGTCAGGCCCTCATCGGCCCACAGGATACGGCGGGTGGGATTCCACTGAGACAGCAGTTTGTCCAGCGGGATCAGGTCGTCGATGGCGGGGACATAGGTCGCCTCGCATTGTTCAGCCGCCTCAACCGCGTGGGCGCGAAGTTTGTCTTGCCGCACCTTTTCGTTGGTGAAGCGGGTATGCACCGGGATGACGCGGGCAGCCCCCAACTCGACGGCTTTTTCCACGATGAAATCGGTGCGGGCTTTCTTGATCGGCGCGAACAAAAGCCAGACATCGGGCGGGGCGATCTGCGGGGCGGACTGGACGATGCAGCGCAGGACGCCTGCGCGTTTGCCCGCAGTCTCAACCGCAGCAAGCCATTCACCATCCATCCCGTTGAACAGCCTGACCCGCGATCCGACGACCATCCGCATCACGTTGAACAGGTAATTGGCCTGCGCCTGATCCAAAGCCACGGGTTGCCCCAAGGCCAGCGGCTGATCTACATAGAGCCTGATCTTTGCCTGATCCATAAGCGAGACCCTATGTCCGACAGTTCCAGATTGCCAGAGGGTGCCGCAGAGTCGCAGCGTGCTGAAGTGTCGGAGGGTGCCGCTTTTGCCCAAGGTCAGGCGGTGGCCGATGCGCCCAAGGGCAATTGGGTGGATCTTTACGCGCCCACGGGCACACGGCCCTACCTGCGCCTAAGCCGGGCTGACCGGCCGATTGGCACGTGGCTTTTGCTGATCCCGTGTTTTTGGGGCATTGCCCTTGCGGCATTGGAGACGGCCTTGCGCCCGTGGGATGTGTGGTTGGCCGTGTCTTGCGGGCTGGGCGCGTTCCTGATGCGGGGGGCGGGGTGTACGTGGAACGACATCTCTGACCGCGATATTGATGCGGCGGTGGCGCGGACGCGGAGCAGGCCGTTGCCATCCGGCGCTGTCACGGTGCGGGGGGCTTTGGTCTGGATGGTGGTGCAGGCGCTGATCGCGGCGGGGATATTGTTCAGTTACAATCGGTTGGCGGTGGGCTTGGGAATAGCCTCGCTCGGGTTGGTCGCGATTTATCCGTTTGCCAAAAGGTTCACCTGGTGGCCGCAGGTCTTTCTGGGGCTGGCCTTCAACTGGGGCGCAGTGCTGGCTTTTGCG
This sequence comes from Rhodobacterales bacterium, assembly GCA_038231775.1. Taxonomy (GTDB): domain Bacteria; phylum Pseudomonadota; class Alphaproteobacteria; order Rhodobacterales; family Rhodobacteraceae; genus Stagnihabitans. Next base: position 37,036 of record JBBRKS010000011.1, read on the forward strand.
GCCCATGCCGGGCGGGTCGATGGGGCGGCTTTGGCGCTTTATGCGGCGGGCATCGCGTGGACGCTGTATTACGACACGATCTATGCCCATCAGGACAAGGATGACGACGCGCTGATCGGGGTGAAATCTACGGCGCGCTTGTTTGGCGCGAACAGCCGGAACTGGCTGTGGGGGTTTATCGTCGCCACCGTGGTGCTGATGATGCTGGCCGTTGTGCTGGCACTGCATGGCCAAAGGAATGCGGCGGCGATGGGTCTGGCGCTGGCGGGCGTCTGGGCGTTTGGCTGGCATATGACGTTGCAGATGCGGCGGCTGAATGTTGACGATGCGGCGTCGTGCCTGAAGGTGTTTCGGTCCAACCGGGACGCCGGGCTGATTGCTGCGCTGTTTCTTGCCATGGCCGCCGCTGTTTGATTGAACGGGCCGGGCCAAGCGTCTAAGCATCGCCGACGGCTGACACAGTCGAAGGAGTCTGCGCTTTTGGCCGATTTGCCTGCCCCTGCCTTGCCGCCCGGACGCCCCCTGCTTTCAGCGGGCCTGATCGCGGCGGGGGCGTTTTCCGGGGCAGCTTTGGTGTCCTTGCTGGTCGGTTGGGGCCTCGCCACCGCCTTGGAATTGCGCACCGCAGAGATCCTTCGCACCCGGATGCTGACCGATGGCTTTGCTTGGGCGCATGTGGCGACCGATGGGTTGATCGTCGAATTGACCGGCACCGCCCCGACCGAGGCGCAGCGTTTTGCCGCAATCAATCTGGCGGGCAGCGTGGTTGATTCGGGTCGGTTGCGCGACGCATTCGAGGTAGAGCCTGCGAAAGTCGTGGCCGCTCCACGTTTTTCGGTGGAAATGCTGCGCAATGATGACGGGATACAACTGATCGGCCTGTTGCCCGATGGGGAAGACCGGGTGCGCCTGACGGATGCCGCGTCAGCCATACGGTCGATCATCCCGCCGATGGACATGCTGGAAACCGCGTCCTACCCCGCCCCAACCGGGTGGGAGGATGCCGTGGCCTTTGGCATGACCGCGCTGGAACTGCTGCCACGCTCGAAGATATCGGTCGCGGCAACCGGGGTGACGATCATCGCCATCGCCGGATCGGATGTCGAAAAGCGCCAGTTCGAGGCGGCATTGATCAGGGCCGCCCCCAAGGGATTGCAGGTCACGACCAACATTTCGGCGCCGCGCCCGGTGCTGACGCCGTTCACCCTGCGCTTTGTGATTGACGCGCGCGGGGCACGGTTTGACGCCTGTTCGGCCGATACCGATGTGGCGCAGACCCGGATTCTGGCTGCGGCCTCGGCTGCAGGGGCCAAGGGCGATCTGAACTGCACCGTTGGTATGGGGGTGCCAAGCCCGTCGTGGGCCGAGGCGACCTCTGATGCGATTGCGGCACTTGCAGCAATAGGGTCCGGGACGGTGACGTTTTCGGATGCCGATATCACCTTGCTTGCGGGCGACAAGGTCACGCAAGCCGCCTTTGACCGCAGCATCGGTGAACTGCGCGCCGCTTTGCCGGATGTCTTTTCACTCGACGCGCGGATGCCGGAAAAGGCTGCCACCTCGACCGCAGGACCGGTGGAATTTTCAGCAAGTCTGGACGCCAAGACCCACCGGGCCGAATTGCGTGGGCGTTTGGGTGGGGACTGGATGCAGGCGGCGGTGGCCAGCTTTGCCAAGGCGCGCTTTGGTGCCGACAAGGTCTATGTCGCCACCCTGCCCGACCCGTCTTTGCCCGATGGCTGGACCCAGCGCGTGCTGGCGGGCTTGCAGGCGTTGTCGGTGCTGGACTCTGGCAAGGTCTTGGTGCGGCAGGACACGGTAGAGGTTTCGGGGATTTCCGGTCTGAAGACCGCCTCTGACACCATCTCGCAACTGTTGTCGGAACGGCTGGGACAGGGCCAGACCTTCAAGGTGGACGTGACCTATGACAAGGCGCTGGACCCGCTGGCCGGTCTGCCCACCCCGCAGGAATGTCTGGACCGGGTGCAGACCGTGCAGTCGCGCAAGAAGATCACCTTTGATCCGGGATCAGCCGAGATTGATGCGTCCTCCAACACCGTGATGGACGCGCTGGCACAGGCCTTGAAGAATTGCACGGCCATCAAGATCGAAATCAGCGGCCATACCGATGCCCAAGGGTCCGCCCAAGGCAACCTTGCCCTAAGTCAGGCCCGGGCAGAGGCGGTTCTGGTCGCGCTGCAGGGCCGTCAGGTCGATGTGTCGGGGATGCGGGCTGTAGGCTACGGTGAGGGTGTGCCGATTGCCGACAACGGCAGCGATACCGGGCGCGAAACCAACCGCCGGATCGAATTTACCCTGATCAGCGGGGCTGCCGGGAACGAGGCGGGTGCGGGCTTGGCAGGATTGCTGGGTCAGGCCGCCAAAGCTCAACCGGCCGCAGAACTGGGCGCGCAAGTGGGGGTGCAACTGGGCACATTTGCGGCCGAAACCGACGCCGCCGCCCAGACCAAGCCCTTGGTCGAAACCGCCCCGGACGGAACCCTGCTTGCGCCCAAAACGCCCACCATCAAACCCAAAGGCCGCCCGCAAGGCTGACGTCGCAGCAGGCCACTGCCAAAGGCCTTGACGGGCCTGACCCTAACGACCAGACAGACGGACGATATGAACCGCACGCAACTGACCCTCGCCACCGCTGTCGTCTTGCTTTTGGCCTTTGCCCTGGGCTGGTTTGCCTATTGGCTGCTGCACCGCTTCACTCGTGTTGCGGGCGGCGATGTGGCCGAGATGGACCGTCTGGCCCAAGCCCTGCATGAGGCGGAAGAGACCCGCGATCAGGCGATCCTGTATCTGGAACATCGCGAGGCCGAACTGATGGGCCAGATCTCGCAATCCGAGGCGGAACAGAAAGCCACGATGGAAGGGTTGCGCGACGCCCGCGCCGAGGCCGAAGAGATGCGCCGTTATATCGAACGGATGCACGCCAAGACCTGACCCTCTTGATCGGTTCAAAACCTGCGGCTAGGGTTGCAGTAGTTTTCAACCGGGGGCTTTTATGGGTTTGCGCAGAGTTGCAGTTTCTGTCGGGGTGGTCGGTGGTTTGATCTGCGGTCTGGCGTTGCCTGCCTTGGCTGATGAGGTGTCGGATGCATTGCAGGGCGCATTAGCCGCCTACAATGCCGGGGATCTGGCCAAAACCTCGGAACAGATGACGCTGGCGACCCAAGGGCTTGGCGCCCAGCAAAGTGCGATGATGACCGCCCTTCTGCCAGCGGCCCCGGACGGGTGGACGCGTGAGGATACGGCCGATTTCGCGAAAGGGTTCGGGATGGCGGGCGGCGGTTCGGGGGCTGAGGCGACCTATACCAATGCCGATTCCAGTGCCTCTTTCAAGGTGTCGTTCATTGCCGACAACCCGATGGTCGCCGCGATGGGGGCGATGCTGGGCAATGCGCAGATGATGGCGATGATGGGCAAGGTCATCAAGGTCGGCGATCAGGCCTTGTTAAGCACGGACGGGTCAATCTCGACCCTTGTGGGCGGGCGGGTGTTGTTTCAGGCACAGGGCAGCAGCGACGATCAGATGCTGGCGCTGGTCAAGTCGATCGACTTTGCCAAGGTCGCGGTGTTCGACAAGAAGTAGTTCCTACGATTTGGGCGGGCGCAGGGGGCATAGCTTCAGACGCCCCCCTTTTGCGAAAACCAGAGGTCGGCACACAGCGCTGCGGACAAAAACCGCCTGTCTTGCGATTTCAGTCTGGTCCAATTAATAACGCCGGACGCTCCGGCCGTCCGGCAAACGCAGGTCTCAGGCGAAAAGCCCGTGGCAGAACCAGCCGCCCGACATCTCTGCCCCGTGGGCGTAGTACAGCCACAGCCTTTCACCACCCTCGACCTCGACCCGCCAATAGTCGCGCGGGCCGGATCGCCAGTCGGGGTCGTCCAGCCACCATTCCGGACCGATGCGTTCGGGGCCAGACGCCATGCGGGTGACCAGATCACGGCGACGCCAGCGAAAGCGGGCGGGCGGAGTCGGGTCTTGCGGGGCGGTCACCGCCTCGGGGCGGAACAGGATCAGGGGGCGCGGCGCGCGCGGGGCGGGCCACGGCGCGGGATGCGGTTCGGACCACGCGGCAGCCAAGGTTTGCGCGGCCTTTTCCGGGATATGGCTTTCGCCGGGATGCAGGCGGGTCACAGCCTCGGTTCCCAATCTTGTGCCCAGTTTGCTGATCAGGTCGGCCAGCGCGTGATCGGCACTTTGCCGGGCCGCGGCGGCGGCTGACGCATCGCCGTGGCCGCGGTGCTGGACGGCATGCAGCGGTTCAGTTTCCAGCGCCTCAATCCGCAGGCAGTCGATGCCGAAACCGGGGTCGATGCTGTCAAGCTTCAGCAGGATCAGCGGGCGGATCGTGGCGGGCTGGTCGGCCGGGCGGGCAAGGCCGATGTCCACCCGTTCGACCTTGTTGTCGCTGCGGTACGCCTCCAGCCGCAGGCGGCGCACGCCCCGGTTTGCCGCCCGCAGCTTGTCGCACAGGGGGCCAAGGATGCGGTCAAGACCGGCGGTGATATCTTCGGTCAGACCAATCGGGTCGGGAAAAGTCAGGCGGGTGGCGAAGTGCAAGGGGGCGCGGGCCGGGGCGACCGGTTCAGGTTCCAGCCCCAGCGCCTGATCCAGTCGGCGCAAGGTGTCGGTGCCAAAGCGGCGGGCAAGGGCGGCGCGCGGCAGGTCCATGATGTCGCGCACCCGGCGCAGGCCCAGACGGTGCAACCCGTCAATCGCATCCGCCGACAAGCGCAAGGCGGGCAAGGGCAGGTCGCCCAGCACCTGCCGCAGATGGCCCGGCGTTGCGATCATGCCCTGCGCAACGGGGGCAGCACCGTTGCCCAAGGGCGCATCGCCGCCCCGCTCCCACCCGCGCCGCTTGACAGCACGCGACCTTGTCGCCCGCGCCTCCTGGTCAATCGCGTCGCCGTTGCGCGTGGGCACGGCCACACGGCCCGCATAGCGCGCCAAGGCCCAGGCCGCCCCGCGCGTGTCGGCGATCCCGGCGCGCATTGTCAGGCCCAGATCGGCGCAATCCTGTTCGACCTGCGCCAGCAAGGCCGCCTCACCGCCAAACAGATGCGCGCAGCCGGTCAGGTCGATCACCAAAGCGGCGGGCGGTTCTTCGGCGACCCACGGGCTGAACTTACCCGCCCAGCGCCGCAGCACAGTCAGGAAGGCCGCCTCGGCCAAGGGGTCAGCCGCCCGCGTCAACAGCCCCGGACACATGGCCGACGCATCGCGCAAGGGCTGGCCCGGACGCAGGCCCGCGCCCTCTGCCTCGGCATTCAACGAGGTGATCACCTGCGCCCCGCCCTGATCGCCCACCACCGCAAACGGCATCGGCAGCACATCCCGCCGCAGCCGCAGGGCACGTTCCGCAGCCAGACGGGGAAACCACAGGGACAGGATTCGGCGGTTTGACATGCGCCCATGTTCCCATAATGTTCCGCTGCGGCCAATCCCATCCTGACCGGTCTGTGCGAAAATCAGGCCAACCCGCGCGTTACCGCTGCAATTCCCACATGACAATTTCGTGAGGTCCACCGTTTCAGACTAAAGTCCGTAGCCCCGGTCACGAACCGCCCCCTATAGTCGAACCATCTATCCTGCAGGGAGTACAGAACATGAAACTTACCACCAAGATGCTGGTCCTCGGTCTGACCATGGCCGGTGGCATTGCCATTGCCGATGGTGCCGTTGATCCGGACGTAAAAGCCCGTCAAGACCTGATGGATGCCAACGGCGGCGCGATGAAGACGCTGGGCGGCATGGCAGGCGGCCAGATCGCGTTTGACGCCACCGCAGCCGAGGCGGCGAAGGCCACCCTTGTCGCCAACGCCGCCGATATTGCCGCCAAGTGGAAGAACAACGCCTCTGACCCGGCCTCGCATTCCAAGCCCGACATCTGGACCTCGATGGACGATTTCACCGCCAAGGCCGCCGATATGGGCAAGGCCGCTGCCGCACTCGACACCGCCAGCCTTGACGGCGTGAAAGCGGGTCTGGGTGCCATCGGCGGCACCTGCAAGGCCTGCCACACGGCCTACAAAGCCTCGTAACCCCAAGGGTTCAGTCACGCGTTGTAAGGCCCCGGTTTCGTCCGGGGCCTTTTGTTTGGTGCGGCCTTTTGCTTGGTACGGCCTTTGGATCAGCCGCAGTTCAGCGCAAGAATCCGTCCGGCAGGATCAACGCGAACATCAAGTCGTGTGGCCGAATAGTCCATCGTGATCATCATGCCGGGCTTTATCACCCGCAGCGCAGTCCAGTTGCCATGCTTGGGCAGGGTCGTGACCGACTGGCCGATCAGCCGGTACAGGCCGTTTCCACCGCACTGGGCCAGATCGGCCACCGGCTGCGGTTCGGGGATGGGACGCGGCGGCCTTGCACCTTCAACCGGCAGGCAACCTGTCAGGGCCAGACACAAGGCGGCAAGGGTCAGCGGGCGCATGGCGTTCTCCACTTATCAAAGGGCATGGCCGACAGTGACAGCACGGCGAAGCCCAAGTCGATACCCTGCAGCAGTCCGGGCGCAAAACCGCCAAAGCGTGCCGCGAACGGCGTTGCAATTTGCGCCGCCGTACCGCAGCCTGCACCCCAAACCGATTGAGGGAGTATAAAAATGCGCACCCGCGCCGCCGTTGCCATCGCCGCAGGCCAGCCTTTGCAGGTCATGGAAGTGAACCTTTCCGACCCCAAAGAGGGCGAGGTGTTGGTTGAGATCAAGGCCACCGGCATCTGCCACACCGATGAATTCACCCTGTCCGGCGCAGACCCCGAAGGCCTGTTCCCCGCCATTCTGGGGCATGAGGGCGCGGGGGTGGTGATTGCCGTTGGTCCTGGGGTGAAGTCGTTGAAGGTGGGCGACCACGTCATCCCGCTTTACACGCCGGAATGCCGCGAGTGCCCGTCGTGTCTGTCGCGCAAAACCAACCTGTGCACGGCGATCCGGGCGACTCAAGGGCAAGGGTTGATGCCGGACGGAACCTCACGCTTTTCGATGCTGGATGGCACGCCGATCTATCACTACATGGGCTGTTCGACCTTTGCCAACCACACGGTTGTGCCGGAAATCGCCCTTGCGAAGGTCCGCGAGGATGCGCCGTTTGACAAGATCTGCTACATCGGGTGCGGGGTGACCACCGGGATCGGCGCGGTTCTGAACACGGCGAATGTCGAGGCCGGGGCGAAGGCGGTCGTGTTCGGTCTGGGCGGGATCGGGTTGAATGTCATTCAGGGCCTGCGGATGGCCGGGGCTGACATGATCATCGGGGTTGACCTGAATGATGACAAAGAGGAATGGGGCCGCCGGTTCGGGATGACCCATTTCGTGAACCCCAAGAAGATTGAAGGCTCGGTTGTGCAGGCCATCGTTGACCTGACCAAGACCCCCTTCGACAAGATCGGCGGGGCGGATTACTCGTTTGATTGCACCGGCAATGTGAAGGTGATGCGCGACGCTTTGGAATGCACGCACCGGGGCTGGGGGCAGTCGATCATCATTGGCGTCGCGCCTGCTGGTGCTGTGATTGAGACGCGGCCGTTCCAGCTGGTGACCGGGCGGGTCTGGAAGGGCACGGCGTTTGGTGGTGCGCGGGGGCGGACCGATGTGCCCAAGATCGTCGACTGGTACATGGACGGCAAGATCGAGATTGACTCGATGATCACCCATGTTCTGCCGCTGGAGCGGATCAACGAGGGCTTTGATCTGATGCATGCCGGTACGTCGATCCGGGCCGTTGTGGTCTATTAAGGTGTGAGATATCCGGGATAACACACGTGTTATCCCGGATAAGCCTTTGTTTTCGAACCGTTTTGCAAATTTTGTTAGGGTTTTGTTAATCCGGATATCACACGGGTTGGGGGGCAGGGAGAGGCATTTGCGCGGGCTTTGCGGTCTGGTTGTGGCGATGGGGCTGTGGGCGGGCGTTGTGGCCAATGCCGAACCTTTGGCCATTGTCAGGATCGAGGCAGGGCGCGACGTTCTGGTGGCCAGGGCCGCGCAAATCCTGATGGTACAGGTGCAGTCGGAGGTGGGCGGGCCACGGGTTGTGGTGACACTCGACCCGGAATTGCGCGCGGCGTTGCAGGTGCTGACGGCGGGTCACTTGCGTGAAGAGGTCATCATCCGGGTGTGTGGGCAGGTGGTCAGCCGCCCGATGTTGTGGGCCCCGGTGCTGGACGGTGTCTTTGCCATTCAGGGCGACGATCTGCCCAAGGCGCAACAGCTTGCGCAGGTTTTGCAGTCCAAAGCGTGCGGGCAGGTGCCGTCGGCCTGACCACGGCCTGCCTTGCACGGCGGAACCGGTGTCACATCCCCAACGCGCAGGCCGCAGAATGGGCGGCCCTGCGGATTTTGCCGGACGGCCCCGGTGATTGCCAGATTGCCTGCCGTTTTCCTTGTGGCGCTGCTGGCCCCGTTCGGGCATCAAGAGAAAAACCGGAGGCCTTTATGAGCGACTTTTCCCCCATTGCAGGCCGTGCGCCGCGTCTGGCCGTGCTGATCGACGCCGACAACGTCACCGCCCGCAACGCCAGCGCCATTCTGGATGAGATTGCCAGCTTTGGCGAACCCTCTGTCCGGCGGGTTTATGGCGATTGGTCTTCGCAGGCGTTAAGCCAGTGGAAAGAGCAGGCGCGCGATCTGGGGCTGGTGATGCATCAGCAATCGGCCAACACCAAAGGCAAGAATGCCAGCGACATCGGCCTTGTGATTGACGCGATGGACATTCTGCACGCGGGCAAGGTCGATGGGTTTGTGCTGGTCTCGTCGGACAGCGATTTCACCCGTCTGGCCTCGCGCATCCGGGAAGACGGCTTGCAGGTGATCGGGATTGGCGAGGCGAAAACCCCGGAATCCTTGCGGAAGGTATGCAACCGTTTTGTCCTGATCGAGAACATCGTCAGCGGGTCGGATACGCCGCCGGAACCCAAGCCCGGCCGTTCAAGTGGCCCCGCGGCAGAGCCTTTGCCTGCCAAAGAGCCGCCCGTCAACGCGATCCGCTTCATCTTTGATGCGATGAAAAAGATCGACCCGGATCAGGATGATTACTCGTTGGGCTATCTGGGGCAGGTGATCACCCAACTGCACCCCGATTTCGACCCGCGCACCTATGGGTCAGTCAAGCTGTCGGACCTGTTGCGGAAAACCGGACGGTTTGAGGTGTTTTCGGTCGGGTCGGCGTTGAAGGTGCGGGATAAGGCGTAAGGGGTTGGGCGGGGGAGTCGGGGTTTCCCCCGACCCACCGGGCAGCTTGATATTGCTTTGATCGTTGAAAGTGGCGATGGGGCGTTAACCTGCCGCTGTATTTTCACAACTGCGTGAAACTATGGGCCTGCGACTTGCGTAGCTTTTCCAAGAACAGGGGAGAGCGGCATGAAACTGGGTCTTTTGGGTCTGGCGTCCGGGGTGTTGGCGGTGTCAGCTTGTGCCGCCTCGGCGCATGTCGGCGGCATACCGGGCGGGTTTGCCAGCGGGTTTTTCCATCCGATTCTGGGCTGGGATCATGTAGCTGCAATGGTTGCGGTTGGCATGTGGGGTGCGTTTCTGGGGCGTCCGGCGTTGTGGTTGCTGCCGATCCTGTTCCCGATGGTGATGGCGTGTGGAGCGGCCTTCGGCATTGCGGGATTTGACTTGCCCCATACCGAAACCGGTATCGCGCTGTCCAGCATGGTGCTGGGGGTGATGATCCTTCTGGGGGTGCGCGCCCCGCTTTGGGTCGCTGGGCTGATCGTCGGCGTCTTTGCGGTGTGCCACGGCTATGCGCACGGCGTTGAACTGCCAGCGGCGTCAAACCCGTTTGCCTTTGCCTTGGGCTTTATCATCAGCACCGGGCTGTTGCATCTGTGCGGCATCGGGCTTGGCTTCCTGTTGGGGGTGCCGGGTGGCAAATATGTGGTGCGCGGCACCGGGGCTGCGATAGCCTTGGTCGGGACCGCGTTTCTGGCGGGCGTGATGTGAGGGCTATGGACCGGATCAGAATCTGGGCCAATCTGTGGGCCGTTCTGTCGGTCGTTCTGGCCGTGTCATGGCCGGGGGTGGCTGCGGCGCATGGGGCTGGCAGTTCGGTCGGCTACACGCTGGCTATTCAGTCCATGGAGGAATCGGTCTGGTCGCCGGTCTTGCTGTTGGTGCTGGTCGGGTACGCCATCCTCGCCGGGACCAGTGCCGTCGGCAGTGCCAAGGTCGCGCTGGTGTTCTTGCTGGCGGGCCTTGGAATCGGGATTGCCGCGGCACGGTGGTTCAGCCCTTACGGTGCGATTTCTGCGCTGATTGTCGGGGCCTTGTGCAGCGTTGTTTCGGCGGCGCGCCCGGCCAATCCGCCCAAGGTCATGCTGCCGGTTCTGGCTTTTGCGGTCGGGGTTGCTGCCACGCTGGTCAACCTTGATGGCCACCCGCCAGCAAGCCTGCCGTTCGCTGTGCATTTCGGCATCGTGTTCGGGCCGTTCGCGCTGGTCGTGGTGGTGATGGGGTGGATCGGGATGATCCTGCAGATGCGGCGCGAGGTCTGGGTGCCGATCCTGTTTCGCATCTTCTCATCCTGGAGCTTTGCGGCCAACGCGATCTATCTTGCGTTTCAGTTGAAATCGGCGGGGCTGTGAGGCGTATCGGGAAAGCGGTTGAGTTGCGGTGAGGGGGCTTTAGAGTCGGGGTCTCCCCCGACCTACGCGGTCTCTTTCAGTTCTACTGTGGCCCAGGTTTCAAAGCACACTCCGCCTGCGAGGGCCATCACGCCGATGGTGGCGCGGCCGCCAAGGCCGGTGTCGCGGCCAAATACCTCGACCAGCAGGTCGGACAGGCCGGACGAGACTTTGTGGACATCCTCAAACTCTGGTGTGCAAACGACGAAATTCAGGGTGCGGATGATGGATTTGACGCGGTCAAGCGAACCGACCGCCTGTTTGATGCCACCCAGCACGTTCAGCCCGGTCTGGCGCGCGGCGGCATAGCCTTGTTCAGTGGTCAGGTTCTGGCCAAGACGGCCCTTGTGGGTGATTTCGGCCCCGATCTGCGCCACGTGGCCTGACAGGAACAACAGGCTTCCGACCCGGTGATAGGGCTTCATCGTACCGTAGTCGGCCCCGTAATACCCGATGCGGTCGAAGTCGGGGATATCAAGACCCATATGGTGGGCCATCAGTTCGGGAGTCATATAGTGAGTCTCATCTTTCGGGGTTTCATCAACTCTGCGTTCATCAGGTCTGCGTCTATCGAGCTAAACCATCTTGATCACGTCTTTGCCGACCGCCAGCATATAGCCGCGCCGGGCGACGGTCTTGACCAGCAATTCGCTGACAAGCTGGTTGCCCAACGTGTCGCGCAGGCGTTTGATGCGGGTGGCACCGGCAGCCTCGTCACATTCGGATTCGTGGCGGCCTGAAATGACAGCCTCAATCTGCGCGCCGGTCAGCACCTCGTCATCCAGCCGGGCTTCGGCCAGCACGGCGATGGTTTCAAGCGCGGCTTCGGTCAGCTGAAATTCCAGATCGTTGATGTAGACCGCCCGCGCCTCGCGGCTGATCACCATTTTTGCGACCTGAATGCCGGATTTCTGGATCGCCGAGATGCGGCGGTTCAGGGTGATGATCGTGACCAGAAACACCAGCGTGGCGATCAACAGCGCTGTGGAAAATGCCAGAAGCACGAAGATCACGAACTGATAGCTGCCAAGCACCACGGCGAACGAGGTGCCCGATTGCGCCAAAATCTCCAGCAGTTTGATTTCGGCGACAGAGGTCAGGTCGTTGTTGTCAACGAACAGCTTTTCAACCGACCGGTTGAAGGCGCTTGCATCGGGCAGGTTGGCAAACAGGAACAGCGCTGCTGCCAAGAGGATCAGGATAATTGCCGCAATGCCGAACGCCACCACGCGGTTTCCCGCACGCAGACTGTCAGTAACGGAGGAAGAAGGGTCCGGCACTCGTTTTCCTTTCACCAAGACCCTCGGGGCCGAAGCTGGACATGATTTTCAGCAACGTCCAGCCATCGGCAGCCAGACGCGCCTCAAGCTCGCCCCGTTCTGCACCTTTGTTGCCGCAGACGCCATCGCTGACCTGTGACACACCATAGGCGAGTTGCAAGGGGTTATCCTGCTTGGCTTTGTAGTCAACATAACATTCGGCTTGCGCTGGAAGGGCCAGTGCACCGATCAACAAGGCCCCGCAAAGGGCACGACTCATATAAGGACTGCTCATGCGCGTTCTCCGCTTCTTTGGGATTACCTTGGCGGGAACGGCGTTGCTATTCAATATCACGCGAGTGTCATCGCCCTGCCAACCCTTTCGCAGGGGCGCGTTTTGGGGTTTGGTGGTGCGATGATCCTGCCCAACGCCAGTTTTGAAAATGCCGCTGTTGGCCGGGGCCTGATCCGGGTGTGCGGCGTTGACGAGGTGGGGCGCGGACCCTTGGCGGGCCCTGTCACGGCGGCGGCGGTGGTGCTGGATATGGCGCGCATTCCGCCGGGCCTGCGCGACAGCAAGGCGGTGCCGAAAGGCCAGCTTGCCGGATTGGCCGCCCTGATCCACGCGAGTGCCGAGGTGTCGATTGCCCATGCCTCGGTCGAAGAGATTGATGCGGTCAACATCCTGCAAGCCAGCCTTCTGGCGATGGAGCGGGCGGTGGCGGGGTTGCGGTCGCCGCCCGATCACTGCCTGATCGACGGCAACCAGATTCCGATGGGTCTGCGGGGCCGGGCAGAGGCGATTGTCAAAGGCGATGCGCGCAGTTTGTCGATTGCAGCCGCCTCGATCGTGGCCAAGGTGGCACGTGATCAGATCATGGTGGATTTGGCGCAACACTATCCGGGCTACGGCTGGGAAAGGAACGCCGGTTACCCCTCCGCTTGCCATCTGGCCGCGCTGCTGAAATTGGGGGTGACCCCTTGGCATAGGCGTTCGTTCAAACCCGTCCACAATAGGTTGTATCAAGATAATTCTCTAACCCCTTGATTCAAATAAGGTTTGACGGCGAATCACCTTTGACTCACACTGGCTTCAACAAGTGGTGAACAACACCGCAGGATTTGAGGGCAGATGGCTGTGAAAACAAAACCACCCGAGGCGGTGACGCTTCCGCGCAACCAGATTCTGGCGGGCGATTGC
>JBBRKS010000012.1:0-49262 GCA_038231775.1 Rhodobacterales bacterium
CGAGAGTATTTGGACAAGAGCAAATGGACTTGTGGCAGTACACGGCGTCTGACCTTGCGCGGATGATTGGCGCGCGGCAGGTGGCGCCGTCCGAGGTGATGGCAGCCTGTCTGGCGCGCATTGCAGCGGTGAACCCCGGGCTGAATGCGGTGGTGTCGCTGCGGGACGACGATGATCTGATGGCGCAGGCGCGGGCGGCGGATGATGCGGCACCGGTGGGCTGGCTGCACGGCATACCTCTTGCGGTCAAGGACCTGTGCGCGACCAAAGGCTTGCGGACAACCTGGGGCTCGCCCCTGTTTGCCGATTTCGTGCCGGTTGAGGATGATCTTTTGGCGGCTGGGATGCGGGCTGCTGGGGCGATTTTCATCGGAAAGACCAATGCACCTGAATGGGGCCATGGCAGCCATACGTTCAACCCGGTCTTCGGGCCGACCCGCAACCCCTATGACGTGACGCGCACGCCGGGCGGATCGTCGGGGGGGGCTGCGGCGGCGCTTGCGGCACGGCTGGTGCCGGTGGCGGATGGGTCCGACATGATGGGCTCTCTGCGCAACCCTGCCGCCTTCTGCAACGTTTACGGGTTTCGGCCGACATGGGGGCTGGTGCCTTTGGATGCGGACGGCGACACGCATCTGGGCACTTTGTCTACCGAAGGGCCGATGGGGCGCACCATCGAAGACATTGCCCGCCTGTTGCAGGTGCAGGCCGGGCCGAACCCCGAGGTGCCGTTTGACCGCCCGGCGGGGGACTATGTCGCCGCTTTGGACGGTGCGACCCTGAAGGGCAAGCGCATCGCCTGGGCCGCCAACTGGGGTGGCGCTTACGCGATGGAGCCGGGAATTCTGGACCTGTGCGAAACGTCCCTGCGTCAGATGGAAGACATGGGCGCGGTTGTCGAACCCATCGCCCCGCCCTTCCCGGCGGAAAAGCTGTGGCAGGCCTGGATCACCTTGCGCGCCATGCTGAACGCCAACGGGTTTCGCGCCGTGTACAACGACCCAGCCAAGCGGGCGCAGCTCAAGCCGGAAACGCTGTGGGAGATTGAACAGGGCCTGACCCTGTCAGCCGAGGCCGTCTATGAGGCGAGCGTGATCCGGTCGACCTACTATGCCCATATGGCGCGGCTTTTCCGCACCTACGACGCCATTGCCCTACCAACAGCGCAGGTCTGGCCCTTTCCGATCGACTGGCGCTGGCCACAAAAGATTGGCGACCGCGTGATGGACACCTATCACCGCTGGATGGAGGTGGTAATCCCGGTCAGCCTGATCGGGCTGCCCGCTTTGTCGGTGCCGGTCGGGTTTGGCGAAAACGGTCTGCCGATGGGGATGCAACTGGCCGGGCCGGTGGGTTCGGATGGTGCCATCCTTGCAATGGGGCAGGCGTGGCATCAGGCGACCGATTGGCCGGGGCGGCGGCCACCGGTTCTGTGACCTTGCCGGAGGGCACCGAACCTCCTACTGATCGCAGCCAATCAAGGGGGGACGGATGCGCCTGTTGATCCGGCTTTTGTTGCCACTGGTGCCTTGGGCGATGCTGGCCGTGGCCATCTGGCGCCGGATCTCGCGCCGCGAACCGCGTGAGGCGTTGGCCGAACGGCTGGGTTATGTGCGCCGACTTGCCAAGGATGGTTCGGGCAACGGGCCAACCTTGTGGCTGCACGGCGCGTCGAACGGCGAACTCGCCTCGGCCAATTGGGTGTTACAGGCGCTTCTGAAGGCGCAGCCGGGCTTGCAGGTGCTGGTCACCACCAACACTGCCACGGCGCGGGCGATGGCTGCGGGCTGGGGCCTGCCCGGCGTGACTGTGGCCTTTGCGCCCCTTGACCTGAACGGCCCGCTGCGCCGGCTTTTGCAGGCGTGGACCCCAGCCCAACTGATCACGGTTGAGGCTGAGATTTACCCGCGCCGCTTTGCCCTTTGCGCCCGGGCCGGGGTCAAGGTCGTGCTGATCGGTGCCCGCATGTCAGAGCGCAGTTTTCGCGGCTGGCAGGATTTGCAGCCGGTGATGGCCAAGGCGTTGTCTGTGGTGACGATGGCCTCGACGCAGGATCAGGCGTCGGCTGGGCGGTTGCTGGCTTTGGGATTGCAGCCGGGCGTGTTGCGCGACCCGTGTGATTTGAAGGCTGTGGCGATAGGTCTGCTGGCAGCGCCGATGCTCCCTCCGCAGACCGAACGGACCCGCTGGCTGTTGGCCGCGTCCACCCATGCGGGGGAGGAAGCGGTGGTGCTGGATGCTTTCATGGCAGCGCGCGACCGGTTTGATCACCTGATCCTTGCGCCGCGCCATCCGCGCCGCGCTGGCGAAATCGCAGCGCTGATTGCGGCACGCGGACTTGCGATGACCGCCCGCACCTCCGGGGCGATGCCGGGCGAGACAGTGGTATTTCTGGCCGACACGATGGGCGAAATGGACCGGTGGTATGCGCGCTGCGGGGCCTGCATCGTCGGTGGCAGCTTTGTGCGACGCGGCGGACACACCCCATGGGAGCCGGTCCGCTTTGGCTGCGCCGTCCTGCACGGGCCTTCGGTTGAGAATTTTGTGGCCCCCTATGCCGCGCTTGATTCGGCGGGTGGGGCGCTGGCACTGGCCGGGCCTGCCCAGTTGGCCGATGCGCTGGCCGGACTTGATGGCGCAGCGCAGGCCCGGCTTGCCGCCGCTGCCGCCCAAATCCTGACCGCGACCGGGCGGGGCGATGACCTGATTGACGAAATTATGATGCTTTTGGGCGCCAAAGCCGACCACACTCCTTTGCGCTGAACACCTTATGTGGCATAGATGTAGGTGCAGTCCCGTCAGCACCGGTGAATGAACACCGGGCATTCAATGGCGGCGATAAAGGTTCAGGCAAGATGTCGATTCCCATTGCTATCCCATTGGTCGCAGGCCCCGAGGGCTTGACGGCCGGCGTTGGACAAACCCTTGAGGCAATTTCTGCTCCTGTTGCGGTGGCAAAGCTTTGCACCCCGGTCGCAGAGCAGGTCGGTGCTTTGTGCTGGCGGTTGCACAAAAGGCGCACGCAGGTTCTGCTGGTCACCTCACGCGATACCGGGCGCTGGGTGTTGCCCAAGGGCTGGCCCATTGCCGGACTGACGGCCGAGGCTGCCGCAGCCCGAGAGGCGTGGGAAGAGGCCGGGGTGCTGGGCAAAGTGACGGGTCCTGCCATCGGGCGCTATTGTTACGACAAGACCCGCCCGAATGCTGACGCCCTGCCCTGCTGCGTCGACGTGTTCGCCCTGCGCGTCCAAAGCCTGAAAGCCGCCTTCCCCGAACACAAAGAGCGGCGGCGCAAATGGTTTGGCTCTGATGATGCCGCAGGTCTGGTGGCCGAGGCAGAGTTGTCGGCGCTGATGCTGCGCCTTGACGCCGACCCTGCCCTGCTTGCGCCGACCGTCCGCGCCAAGCGCCGCAAAAACGGCGGCTGAACTGTCGGTTCGCCGAACGCTTCGCACCGATGCCTTGGACGGACAAAGGCCACAACGGCTTGACACGGCGCGTCAACCTGCCAGTTAAGACCTTGTGTTACCCTTCGGTGACCTGAACCCGGGCAGATCGAAAGATGATCCGTTACACCCTTAAATGTTCTGCCGATCACGGGTTTGACAGCTGGTTTCAATCGGCTTCAGCCTTTGACAGCCTGAAAGCGTCGGGCCTTGTCGCGTGTCCGGTGTGCAATACGGATCAGGTGGACAAGGCATTGATGGCCCCGCGCGTTTCACTGGGCGGCGCGGGCGAAACGCCCGGTGGCCAGACACCGCAGGTCGAAAGACCGCTAAGCCTGCCGCAGTCCGAGATGGAAAAGGCGATGGCTGACCTGCGCCGCAAGGTCAAAGAGAACTCGGAATATGTCGGGGTGAACTTTGTGTCCGAGGCGCGCAAGATGCATGCCGGTCAGGTGCCCGAACGATCAATCTACGGCGAGGCGCGCCCGCAAGAGGCGATCAAGCTGCTGGAAGACGGCGTGCCAGTTGCCCCGTTGCCGTTCATGCCGGGGCGCAAGACCAACTAATCGTGCGTGTGTGGCGGGCGGCTGGAGGGTTTGACACCCTCCAGACCTCATGTGGAATATTTGGGCCAGACTGAAAGAGGTCAGATCTGCTTTTGCGGCATCTGCACGCGCAGGCCTTCCAGCGCGGGCGTGACCTTAAGCTGGCAGGTCAGGCGCGAGCGGACCGGATCGGGTTTCCACGCGAAATCGAGCATGTCAGCCTCCATCGCGTCTTTCTTGGGCAGCTTGTCGACCCAAGCCGGATCGACATAGACATGGCAGGTCGAGCAGGCGCAGGCACCGCCGCAATCGGCCTCGATGCCGGGAATGCCGTTGTCGCGTGCCCCCTCCATCACGGTCAGGCCATTGGCCACCTCTAGCGTGTGTTCCTTGCCGCCAAATTCGACATACGTGATCTTTGCCATTGTGCCCTCGTGCTTTTGTCCGCCCTTACCTAGCGCATGGCGAAGGCCGGTTCTACCCCTCTGGTGCGGCGCAGCACAGGCTTGCGATTCTGCGTGATATGTTCTATTTTTGTTCTTATGGCCACCTGGTTGATCCCCTCGCCCCGGCCCAACACATGGCCGCGCCCGCCTGCAGCCCTGCCCGCAGGCCGTCTGGACGAGCCGGGCCACGGCGCGCGGGTCTGCGTGGCCGGTCTGGTTTTGGTGCGTCAGCGCCCCGGCACCGCCAAGGGCGTGATTTTTCTGACACTTGAGGATGAGACTGGTGTCGCAAATGTCGTGGTTTGGGCCAGCATGTACGAACGTTACCGCCGCGCCGTCATCGCGGGCCGCCTGTTGCGCGTGACGGGCCGGTTGCAGCGCGAAGCGGGCGTGGTGCATGTGGTGGCCGAAGTGATCGAGGACCTGTCGCCCCTGCTGGACCGCCTGCTGTCTCCCGATTTCAAGGCCGAGATTGCCCGCGCAGGCGACCAACCCTGACAAGACTGCTGGAAGACCGGGGGAAATTGGGCCGGGTCCGGGAGGCTGGTTGAGCGGGATCGGGGCACAGGATCGGGCCGGCAAGATCGGGGGCCCGCAAGACCGGGCGGCGCAATGTCTGGAGCAAAGGCTGTTCGCTGGCCGGTATTGCCCCTATGGTGAGGCCAACCAAAAGCGGGGCAGGCGGGATGCGGGGTGCGATCTGGGCGGGACTGGCGGCAAGCCTGTGGCTGAACGCCTGTGGCAACCCGATCCCAGTGGCGGCACTCTCGTCCGAAGATCTGACCGGCGAGGTCATCCGCGTGACCCACGCCTCCCCCCCTGTCACCCCGGAAGGTGCATGCTGGGGCCGCGATACTATCCCTGCCGTGATCGAAACCGTCACTGACACGGTTCTGGTGCAGCCCGAACTCCGCGATGCCACTGGCAAAGTCACCCAACCGGCCAGCTACAAAAGCGAGGCGCGCCAGCGCATGATCCACGAGCGCGAAGAGGTCTGGATCCGCACCCCCTGTTACAACCAGTTGACGCCTGACACGATCATCACCCTGCAACGGGCCCTAAAGGCGCGCGGCTTTTACCTGATGCCCCTGACCGGAGAGCTGGACGAGGCGACTCAGGTGGCGATCCGGCGCTATCAGGCCGAACATGGGCTGGACACCAAAGTTCTGTCGCTGAAAGCTGCCGAGACTTTGGGGCTGGTTGCCGTCGACCAGTCTGCGCTTTGATCGCAGGCTGGCGGGCCAAGGCACCTAGAAACGGGTGTATGCTGTGCAACCGATGAAGGCGTCCTGAACACCGGCCCATGAAAAAGGGCGGCGGGATTGACCCCGCCGCCCTTGCAGTCCTGATCCGGACCTATTCCAGCGTCAGCGCCACGAACCGCGGATCGCCCTGGGTGCGCACCAACAACAGCAGCGACTTGCGGCCGGCATCCTTGGCCTCGGACACGCGGTCCTGCAAGTCTTTCAGGGTGGCCACCTTTTGCTGGCCCGCCTCAGTGATCATGTCGCCTTCGCGCAGACCCTTGGTATACGCCTCGGACGCCACGTCGACCTTCATCACGACCAGACCCTTGTCACCGGCCTGCATGCCCAGATCAGAGGCCATTTCGTCGGTGAAAGGTTGCAGGGTCAGGCCCAGAACCACACCGGTTTCCGGCGCAATCGGGGTTGTCGACTTTTGTGCGGCAGGTTCAGACTGTGCCTCTGCCTCTTCGCGGCGACCCAGTTTCACGTCCAGATCGACCGACTTGCCCTGACGCAGCACAACCACCTTGACCACATCGCCAATCGGCGCATCGGCCACGGCGCGGACCAAGGACTTGGAATCCTTGACGTCTTTGCCGTTGAAGGTGACGATCACGTCGCCCGACAGGATGCCTGCGTCCTTGCCCGGACCGTCGGGCACATCGGTTACCAAGGCGCCCTTGGCATCAGAAAGACCCATCGCGTCCGCCACGTCCTTGCTGACGTCCTGAATGCGCACGCCCAACCAGCCGCGCCGGGTTTCGCCGAACTGCTTCAGCTGATCGACCACTTTGGAAACGACGTTGGACGCCATCGAAAAGCCGATGCCGATCGACCCGCCCGACGGCGACAGGATCGCCGTGTTCATGCCGATCACCTGACCGTTCACGTTGAACAGCGGCCCACCCGAGTTGCCCTTGTTGATCGCGGCATCGGTCTGCAGGAAGTCGTCATAGGTGCCGTTGAGTTCACGCCCACGCGCCGAAACGATACCGGCCGAAACGGAAAAGCCCTGCCCCAGCGGGTTGCCCATCGCCACAACCCAGTCCCCAACGCGCATCTTGTCACTGTCGCCAAACGCCACGAAAGGCAGCGGGGTCGGGCTGTCAACCTTCAGCAATGCGACGTCGGTTTTCAGGTCACGGCCCACCAGCTTGGCCTTGAACGTCTGATGGCCGAAGGTTTCAATCTGAATGTCATCGGCCCCCTCGATCACGTGGTTGTTCGTGACGATATAGCCGTCGGCAGAGATGATGTAGCCCGACCCCAGCGCCTCAGACCGCTCCATCGGGGCCTGATCGGGGGTCTTGCCATCCTGACCGTTGAAGTCCTTGAAGAACTTCTCGAACGGAGAGCCGGGTGGCACCTGCATCTGGCCATCGGCCTGCGCTGCCACAATGGACGATGTGGTGATGTCGACCACGGCGGGCGAGAATGTCTCGACCAGATCGGCAAAGCTGGGCGGGACGCCCGGCGTCATGGCAGGCGGCGTCACAACGGGTGCCACTGCGGTTTCTGCGTAGGTCATGCCGGCAATCGGGCTGACCGACAGCGCAAGGCCCATGCCCAGCGCCATCAGCACGCGCCGTTTCTGGCGGTTCTTGGGTGACTCTGCCCGGTTGGTCGGCAGGTGAAGGATCGGATCAGTCGCTTGCACGTTCGAACTCCTCTCGATGTGCCCGGCCTTGCGCACCGCAAAGCCAAAGTTGGTATGCTACATATTCGGCTGCCGAGCGGGTTTTGCAATGCAAACCGGATCGCGCAGGCTCAAAGCCGCGTGAAAGGTCCGTGCGCGGTTTGCGAGGTGATGCCCCGCAAACCGCCGGTGGTCAGGGGGCGACCGGCGCGCGGCCCCCTGCGACCGTACTGCCATTGCCTGTGGCCCCGGCCGCTGCACCAGGTGTGGTGCCTGCCCCACCCGGGCCGGACTGACCAGCGGTATCAGTGCCAAGGTATTGAAAGAAATCACCCTTTGGCGACAGGATGAAGGCGGTGTTGCCCGGCTTGAACGCGGTTGTATAGGCCGAGAGTGACCGGGTGAAGGCAAAGAACTCTGGGTCTTTGCCATACGCGTCAGCGTAAATCGCGCTGCGTTTGGCGTCGGCCTGACCGCGGATGATCTCTGCCTGTTTGCTGGCCTCAGAGGTGATTTCCACCGCCTGACGGTCTGCTTCGGCGCGCAGGGTCTGGGCGGCCTCGTTCCCACGGGCGATTTCATCGGTCGCATCACGCTGCCGTTCGGCCTGCATCCGCGAATAGGTCGCATCAAGGTTCTGTTGCGGCAGATCGGTGCGTGTCAGCCGCACGTCGATCACGTCGATGCCCAGCGTGGCAGCCTTGGCACGGGCATTGTCGCGGATCTTGTTCATCAGCGCGACGCGGTCCTCTGACAAGACCGATTGCAGAGGAACAGAGCCAAGAACATCGCGCACTTCGGGGTTCACGATCTTGGACAGGTTGTTGCGCGCCTCGTCAATGCCGCCCAGACCCACAGCGCGGCGGAACTTCTGCAAGTCCACGATGCGCCAGCGGGCAAAGGCATCCACCACCAGTCGCCGCTGATCGGCAAAGGTGATTTCGATCGGATCGGTCACCAGACCCAGGATACGGTCGTCATAGCGAAAGACGTCCTGAATGAATGGCACCTTGAAGTAAAGGCCCGGCTCGTCGACCACATCCTTAACCTCGCCGAATTGCAGGATAAGCACCTTTTCGCGCACATCGACCACATAGATTGATGACATCGCGGTCGCCAGCAGAATGGCCAGCACAGGCAGAGTATAGATCATCTTCATGGCGTGGTCCCTCCGGCGGCAGGGGCAGACGGCGGGGTGAACAGATTTTCCAGCGGCAGATAGGGCACGGTGCCCTGACTGGCCGCCCCGTCCATGATCACCTTGTTCGAACCGCCCAGAACCTGCTCCATCGTTTCAAGATACATCCGTTTGCGGGTGACCTCGGGCGCTTTGGCATATTCGGCATAGACCGACAGGAAGCGGCTTGCGTCGCCCTGCGCTTGGTTCACGACCTTGGCGGCATAGGCCTGCGCCTCTTGCCCGGTCTGGGAGGCTTGACCGCGCGCTGCAGCGGTCACCTTGTTGGCATAGGCGTTGGCTTCTTTCTGCAGACGGTCACGTTCCTGTTGCGCTGCCTGCACCGCACGGAAACTGTCGACCACTTCGGCCGGCACGTCTGATTTCAACAGGTTGACCCGCACAATGGAGACGCCACTGTCATAGCTGTCCATCGTCGATTGCACTTCGGTGGTCAGGCTGGTTTCCACCTCACCCCGGTTCTTGTTCAGGATCGGCGCAAGCTGGCTGCGCGCCACGATGTCACGCACGGCACTTTCGGCCACAGCCCGGATCGTGTCTTCGGGGTCTTTCAGGTTGAACAGGAATTTCGCCGGATCATTGATGATCCAGACCACCTGAAATTCGATATCGACGATGTTCTGATCGCCGGTCAGCATCAGACCGTTGTCCAGATCGCCACCGGTTCCGGTGCCGATATCGGTGGTGCGCTGCTGGCTGGTGTTGACGATGACCGCCGAAACAAAAGGCCACGGCGCCAGGTTCAGACCGTCACCCTTGACCTGATAGAACTTGCCCAGGAACAGCTCCACCGCTTTTTCCTCAGGCTTGACCTGATAAAACGACAGATAGGACCAGACCAACCCCAGCGCGATGATGGCCGAAATGATGCCTTGGCGCGACAAAAACCAGTTGCCGTCGCCACCCGGGGCGTTGCCACCCCCATTGCCCGACCCGTTGCCACGACCGCCCATGATGACGCGCAGACGCTCTTGTCCACGGCGAAGCACTTCATCGAGTTCAGGAATTTGCGGACCATGCCCGCGCCGGTTTTCGCCATTGCGCGGATCGGCCTTGCGGCCCTCGCCCTTGCGGTCCTTATCGTCCTCGGGGCCGTTTCCGCCACCCCAAGGGCCATTGCCACCTGCCATCGGTAATCCTCTTTGCCTTGTTCGTGTTTAAACTGGGCGTTTGTCGGGAAATTTCAAGTCAACCTTGCCAAACCTCAACCTGCCGCGACCACCGGATAGCTGCGGGTCGGCTTGCGCATGGTGACCAGTTCTTCGGACATGGTCGGATGCACGGCGACGGTGCGGTCAAAATCTTCTTTGGTCGCCCCCATCTTGACCGCGATGGCGGCAAGCTGGATCATCTCACCCGCCTCGGGGCCCACGATGTGACAGCCCAGAACCGTGCGGGCCTGCGCGTCCACGATCAGCTTCATCAGAACGCGGTCCTGACGCCCGGCAAACAACGACTTCATCGGGCGGAAACTGACAGTGTAAATCTCGACCCCGCCGCGCTGGGCGCCCTGTTCTTCGGTCATGCCCACCGCCCCCAGTTCAGGCTGGGTGAACACCGCCGAGGCGACAAGGGTGTGATCCGCCTTGGTCGGCACGGCGCGAAACACGGTGTCGGCAAAGGCATGGCCCTCGCGGATCGCAACGGGTGTCAGGTTGATCCGGTTGGTGACATCGCCCACCGCGTAGATAGAGGGGACAGCCGTCTGGCTCCACTCATCCACGATAATCTCACCCAATTTGCCAAAGCCGACGCCCAGCGCCTCAAGCCCGATGCCTTGGGCATTCGGCCGGCGCCCGGTCGCGTACAGCACCAGATCATAGTCCGCCTGCGTGCCGTCCGCAAAGGTGGCGCGGATGGCCGCCGTCGTGCGGGCCAGACTGGCGACATCAGACTTGCAGCGGATCGCGATGCCTGCGGCCTGCATCCCCGCTTCAACCTGCGCACGCGCCTCTTCATCAAAGCCGCGCAAGATCTGCGCGCCCCGGTAAACCTGCGTCACCGCCACGCCGAACCCATTGAGGATACAGGCGAATTCAGACGCCACATAGCCACCGCCGACGATCAGCGCCCGCTTGGGCAATGCCTTCAAATGGAACATCTCGTTTGAGGTGACGGCCAGTTCCGCCCCAGGAATATCGGGCACAAACGGCCAGCCCCCCGTGGCGATCAGGATATGCTTGGCCGAGACACTTTCACCAGAGGCCAGCCGCACCGTATGCGCATCAATCAAGGCAGCACGGGTGTCATGCACGATCACCCCTGCATTTTTCAGCGTGCTGCGATAGGCCGCTTCCAGCCGGTCAAGCTCTGCCTCAAGCTGTCCGCGAAACTTGGTCCAGTCAAATGCGCCCGCCTTCACGGCCCACCCGTAAGCCGCCGCATCTGCCATGGCCTTGGGGAAGGACGAGGCGTTGACCATCAGCTTTTTGGGCACACAGCCGCGAATGACACACGTGCCCCCCATCCGGCTTTCTTCGGCCAACCCGACCCGCGCACCGCCCTCAGCCGCCGCGATCCGGGCGGCACGCACCCCGCCTGAACCGCCCCCGATGACGAAAAGGTCATAGTCAAAGGCCAAGGTCAGTCCCCCAGATCGGAAAAGATGTTTTCGGTCGGCGCGAATTCGATCCGGTCATCGGTTTCGGTGCCCTCATTGATATCACGCACCGTGACCCGCCCATCAGAGTGGCCGATCACCACGATGTCACAGATGTCAATGAACAGTCCGTTTTCAACCACACCCGGGATCTGGTTCAGCACGAGGGCCAACTGCCTTGGGTTGCCGATCCGCTTCAGATGCAGATCAACGATATAATTGCTTTCGTCGGTCAAAAGCGGGCGGTCGCCGTTCATCCGCAGCGTGACATCGCGGTTCAGAACATCCAGCGCGACCAAGGTTTCCTCTATCAACGCCTTGGTGGTCTGCCAGCCAAAGGGAATCACCTCAACCGGCAGCGGAAATGCGCCCAGCTGCGCCACCTCTTTGGCGGCATCTGCGATCACGATCATCTGGTCGCTGGCCGTCGCCACGATCTTTTCCTGCAACAGCGCCGCCCCGCCGCCCTTGATCAGCGCAAGATGCTGGTCAAACTCATCCGCGCCGTCAATCGTCAGGTCCAGCCATTTGGCATCGTCCAGCGAGGTCACAGTGATGCCGACCTGCCGCGCCAGGTCCGCAGTCCGGGTCGAGGTTGGAACGCCCACGATCCGCAACCCCTCCTCACGCACCCGCTCGCCCAGACAGCGCACCATCCAGGCAGCGGTTGATCCGGTGCCAAGCCCGACTTTCATGCCGGATTGCACATAGTCGACCGCCCGTTTGGCAGCGACGAACTTGGCCTTGTCGATCGGGGATAAATCGGCGGGCATGGCGGGCTCCTTCAGGTCTGCACCGCTTATAGCAAAGCAGCGCCGCTGTACTATCGCGAAATGCCTGCCCCCGGGTCAGCGGGCTTGACTTGTCCGCGCCAACACATACATTGAGAATAATTCGCAATCTCAGCAAGGCCCCTGGTACACCGTGAACCTCCTTTCCCCGCAAAGTAAAATCATCTGGCACTCCCCACGCGGCGAGGCGGCGCTGTCCGACGTAAACCGGTCGATCAAGCTGGGGGCGACGCCGTGGAAGCGGTTTTTGGCGTTTCTGGGGCCGGGCTACATGGTGGCGGTCGGCTATATGGACCCGGGCAACTGGGCGACCTCGCTCGCCGGGGGGTCAAAGTTCGGCTATGCGCTGTTGTTTGTCGCCCTTTTGTCAAACCTGATGGCGATTGTCCTACAGTCGCTATCCGCGCGGCTGGCCATCGGCACCGGGCGCGATCTGGCGCAGGCGTGCCGCGACGCCTTTCCGCGCGCTGTGACCATACCCCTGTGGATGGCCGCCGAGGTTGCCATCATCGCCACCGACGTGGCAGAGGTGATCGGCACCGCCATCGGCCTGAACCTGCTGTTCGGCATCCCGCTTGAAATTGGCGTGCTGATCACCGCACTCGACGTGTTTCTGATCCTGTGGCTGCAACGGCGCGGCTTTCGCAAGCTTGAGGGCTTTGTTGTTGCCCTGCTGCTGCTGATCGCGGCCTGCTTTGCCATTCAGGTGGCCCTGGCCAATCCGGATTGGGGCAGCGTGATCCGGGGCTTTGCGCCAACGACCGAGGTGTTGCGCAACCCCGAAATGCTGTATCTTGCACTCGGCATTCTGGGCGCCACCGTGATGCCGCATAACCTGTACCTGCATTCGGCCATCGTGCAGACCCGCGACTGGGGCGAACGGCTTGAAGACAAGCGAGAGGCGTTGCGCTTTGCCACCATCGATTCGACCGTGGCCCTGATGTTCGCCTTGTCGATAAATGCGGCCATCCTTATCCTCGCCGCCGCCTCGTTTCATGCCGCTGGCCAGACCGGGGTGACCGAATTGGGTGACGCGCACAAACTGATTGGTCCCTTGTTGGGCGCAGGCATTGCCCCCATGCTGTTCGCTGTGGCCCTGCTGGCCTGCGGTCTGAATTCGACCGTCACAGCCACCCTTGCCGGTCAGGCCGTGATGGAGGGCTTTTTGCAGATCCGCCTTGCACCATGGATGCGCCGGCTGATCACACGCTGCCTTGCCATCGTACCCGCCGCCGGTGTGACGATCATTTACGGAGCCGAAGGCACGGGCCGGCTGCTGATCCTGACGCAGGTGGTTCTTAGCCTGCAACTGTCGTTCGCCGTGATCCCGTTGGTCATGTTCACCACGTCCCGCGCCCGGATGAAAGAGCTTGTGGCCCCGCTCTGGATGAGACTGTTGTCCTGGACAGTGGCCGCCGCAATCGTCCTGTTGAATCTGAAGCTGTTGCGGGATTTCATGGCGGTCTGAGGTTGGTCAGAGTTGATTTGCCTAGATTGGGTTGCACCAGGCTGGGTCGGACCGTCGACAGTCAGCCTGAAGCTGTACCGCCCGGCCCCCTACGACACCAGACCAACCAGCCCGGCCCGCACCTCGACCAGTGTGACCTTGCCGTCACCGTCGGCATCAAAGCCCAACAGCACCTTGATCTCTGCCATCCGCGCCGGGCTGTAGGTTTTCATCGCGGCCATCGCGCCGAAATCGGCCAGTTCATCGGGCGTCACGACTGCGTTGCCATCGACGTCGGCCAGCACAAATGCCTTACCCAGTTTGCTGCGACCGGATGCACTCGCGGCGGATTTTGCCAGCACCACCTCTTCCCGGGTCAGGGTGCCATCTCCGTCCAGATCGGCCGCCACCAACGGCATCATCGCCGTTGCCCGTGCCTTGGCCCGCACCAGCGCAATAGAGGTATCAACCTGCTCTGCCGTCAGGCCATCCTCCGCCCCATAAGACGCGATCAGGGCGGCCACCGTGTCAAGATAGCTGGCCGGGTCCGCCTTGATCATGCGCAGCAACGTATCAGGCAGCACGGGTGAGGCTGCAACCGGTGCAGCGGCAACCGCGGCCAGCAGGCCAACCAGCGGCAGGATGCGGGCGATAAGGGTGGGGATCAGTCGCATGGGAACCTCCATTCCGGGGATGTGTCGATAGCCCTGATCCTTGCGGAACAGGGTTAAGGCGGGGTAAACAAAACACGAACACCTCAAGGAAATTCGGCGCGGTTCGCACTAGCCGGGCCGTTTTGCAACAAACCCTGTCGGTTTTGCGTGGCGTCCCCCGACCCAGCCGTCCTATCGTCACCCAAAGACGGAGCGTACGATGACCCAACCCCTGTATACCCTGCACTACACCCCTGATTCTGCCGCCCTGATCGTGCGCCTTGCGCTGCGCCTG
Organism: Rhodobacterales bacterium; assembly: GCA_038231775.1. GTDB lineage: Bacteria > Pseudomonadota > Alphaproteobacteria > Rhodobacterales > Rhodobacteraceae > Stagnihabitans. The sequence continues at coordinate 14,304 of JBBRKS010000012.1, forward strand.
ACCGATGCGCCCTTTGCCGAGGTGGCGATTGACCGGGCTGCGGGTGCCCTCGAAAGCGCGGGCTACCGGGCCATGCATCCGTTGGGCAAAATCCCGGCGATGCAGACGCCCGACGGACCGATGTTCGAATCTGCCGCGATACTGTTGTATCTGGCCGACCGTCACCCAGGCCTTGCCCCCGCCCCCGACAGCGCGGACCGTGCGGCATTCCTCAAATGGCTGTTTTTCACCTCGACCAACATCCATGCCACGCTGATGAATGTTTTTTACCCTGAGCGGGTGGCAGGCCCGGAAAATGCCGAGGCTGTGGTGGCCCATGCCGGGGCAAGGCTGCATCAGTATTTCAGCGTTCTGGACCAGATGGTGGGCTGCGACGCGCCAGACTGGCTGTCGGCCAAACCCTCTGTCATGGGGTTTTATGTCGGTGTTCTGGTGCGCTGGCTGTCGGGCTTTCCTGCAGGCCACCCGGCCCGTCTGACAAGTGCCGATCTGCCCGCACTTGGCCCGATCCTGGCCGCCCTCGAATCCTCAGCCGCAGCGCGTTCTGTGGCCGAGGCTGAAGGTTGCGTGCCCACCATTTTCACCCAACCTTATTGAGGCGCTGATGTTCCTTTCGGTCTTTGACATGTTCAAGGTGGGGGTCGGCCCGTCATCCTCTCATACGATGGGGCCGATGGTCGCAGCAGCGCGCTTTCTGGAAACCCTGCGCAATTCGCCCTTCCATGCGGCGGGACTGAAAGCCTCGCTGCATGGGTCGCTGGCCTTTACCGGGGTGGGACATGCCACCGACCGCGCCACGATCCTGGGGTTGGCGGGCTTTGAACCGGCCACCTATGACGCGGCAAAGGCCGAAACCGTGCTGGCTGCGATCCACGCGACGCATAAAATCAGCCCGCCCGGCCTGCCGGACCTGTCGTTTGACCCCAAGCGCGACCTGACCTTTGACTACGGCCCCGCACTGCCCGGCCATGCCAATGGCCTGATCATCCGTGCCACCGACGCGCAAGGCGACGTCATACTGCAGGAAACCTATTACTCCATCGGCGGCGGCTTTGTTCTGACCGCAGCCGAACAGGCAGAGGCGTCCGGTGCCAAATCCAAGGCCCGCGCCGACGTGCCCTATCCGTTTGAAACCGCTGCCGAGATGATGCAGATGGCCAATGCGTCCGGCCTGACCATCGCCCAGATGAAACTGGCAAATGAGCTGAAATTCCGCACCAAAGCCGACATCGACAAAGGCATCTCCCGGTTGTGGGAGGTGATGACAAACTGCATCTCTCGCGGAATGTTGGGTGAAGGTATCCTGCCGGGAGGCCTGAAAGTGCGCCGTCGCGCCAAAGGCATCCACGACGCGCTGATCGCCGAACGCGGTCTGAACATGACGGCCCCCCACGTGATCAACGACTGGATGAGCCTGTATGCCATGGCGGTGAACGAGGAAAACGCCGCTGGCGGCCAGGTCGTCACCGCGCCCACCAACGGCGCCGCAGGCGTGTTGCCCGCGACCTTGCGCTACTATCTTGACCATGTCCCAGGCGCCTCGACCGCCCGCATCGCCGACTTTCTGCTGACGGCGGCGGCCATCGGCGGGCTTTGCAAGCACAACGCCAGCATCTCTGGTGCCGAATGCGGTTGCCAAGCCGAAGTCGGCTCCGCCGCCGCCATGGCCGCCGCAGGCCTTGCCGCCGTGCTGGGGGGCAGCGTGGAACAGGTCGAAAACGCCGCCGAAATCGCCCTGGAACACCACCTTGGCATGACCTGCGACCCGGTTCGCGGTCTGGTTCAGGTGCCCTGCATCGAACGCAACGGCCTTGGCGCGATCAAGGCAGTTTCCGCCGCCAGCCTGTCTTTGCGCGGCGACGGCCAGCATTTGGTCAGCCTTGATGTCTGCATCGAAACCATGCGCCAGACCGGCAAGGACATGCACGAGAAATACAAGGAAACCTCGCTGGGCGGTCTTGCCGTCAACGTGCCGAATTGCTGACAAAGACCAACCCCCTGCGCGGCGCGCTTTTGATGGTGGCGTTCTGCGTTCTGGCTCCCCTTTTGGATGCCTGTTCGAAACTCGCCACCACGGCGATTCCTGTCGGCCAGATCACCGCCATGCGGTTTGTGTTTCAGGGCGCGTGCATGTTGCCGGTCATCTTGCTGATGCGGCTGAACTGGCGCGCGGCACCGCGTGATCTGGCCCTGCTGACCTTCCGGGCGATTTGCCTTATCGTGTCGACCTATTGTTTTGTCGCCTCGGTTCAGTACATGCCCATCGCCGATTCCATCGCCATCGTGTTCGTCATGCCTTTCATCCTGATGTTCCTTGGCAAGGTCATTTTCGGCAATCCGGTCGGACGCAACCGGGTCTATGCCTCGATCATCGGCTTTGGCGGCGCGTTGTTCGTCATCCAACCCTCGCTCAGCCATTACGGCCTTGTCGCGCTGTTTCCCTTGGGCTGTGCGCTGTCGTTTTCGTTTTACGAGATGGCAACGCAGGCCATGTCCAACCGCGTTCATCCGGTGACGATGCAACTGCACACCTCGATTGTAGGCTCCGTGATCTGCCTGCCGCTGCTGTGGGCATTCAACGGGTCAGGAATTGCCGAATTAGACCCGGTTCCGCCCGACCTTGCGAACTGGGCCTATCTGTTCGGCGTCGGCTTTTGGGCTGCGGTCAGCCATCTGTGCATGACGGTCGCGATGAAATACGCGCCAGCCGCCACTCTTGCCCCGTTGCACTATCTTGAACTGCCGATGGCGGTGTTCCTCGGCTATGCGATCTTTGGCGACTTTCCCAATGCCCTCACATGGGTTGGCATCGCGCTGATCACCGGGTCGGGCCTGTACATCATCCGACACGAACACCAGCAGGGATCAGCCCATCCAATGCCCTCGCCATTGCCGACCGAGGCAGTATGACCAGCATCCGGTCCGCGCTGAACCGCAGCCGGACCGGACCGCTGACCTCGTTTGACGTGCCGATCATGCCATCCGATGAAAAATCCAAGCCCTGCAGCGGCCAGCGCAACCCCTCGCTTTCGCCCTCGACCTGGCCCATCGGAAACAGCGACAGCCGCGACCCCACCGGCAGATCAAGCGTCAGCGATCGCGGGGCCAGAAATGTCACATCGGTCGCACTCAGGATCAGGCAGCGCTGACCCGGATGCCGCACCAGCGCGTTCAGAACCGCCAGCGCGTGATCCAGCCGTTGGCCGGCAAAGCCGAGGCCCAGCACGAACGGCGCTGAAATCGACCGCAGCGCCTTGTCGAAATCGGTGGTCGTCTGTTCGGGTATTGGAAACAGCCGCCCCGCAAGCCGCTCCCGCGCCGCGGTTGAGACCGAATCAAAATCGCCAATCACCGCCTCGGGTTCCGCCCCCAACGCCAGCAAACGGTCCGCCCCACCATCCGCTGCCACCAGCCTTGGGGCCAAAAGCCGCGCCTGTGCCAGCATTTGCGCTGAAAATCGCCCGCCACCCGCCAAAGTAATGCCACCAGTTGATTGGACAATAACCTCTGTCATGCTGATATTGTCCTTGGAATTGCGGCAATGCGGGTGTTTCAGGAACACAATCAATCCTTCAAATCACCTACATTTGTCCATGGATTCGATCAGGCGTTCGGGCAAATTGCCTCAATCGAGTTTGACAGAAGGCGAGCATCCGATGACTGGTGCGAGTAAAATTCTAACGGTATCCTACGGAACCTTCAGCTGCACGCTGGAAGGCTTCGATGACCCCTTCAACACGATGAAGGCGATTGCAGAGTATTTCCGCGATCTGGCCGCAGAGGACCGCTATTTTGGCGCCGAACCTCCGACGCCCGATGCCGCCATGCTGCACAAGATTGCAGAACGCGAGATTCAGCGCCGGGTCGAGTCCAAGATCGAAGGCAACGGCGTGATTCTGCGGGCGCATGAGAATGTGGCTCCTAAGGTCAGCTTCCCCTCTCCAGCTGCCGCAGAGCCAGTGGTCGTTGCGGTGCACGCCCCAACGCTTGCCACGCTGGCTGATGCCGCACCGGCTGTCGAATCCGCCGCCGTGCGCCTGTCACGTCTGCGCGCCGCACAATCGCATACCGCGCCCCAAGCTACGGTTGCCGTGACGGCCCCGCTTGCGGCACCCGCCCAAACCTACATCGATACCTACGCCGAAGACGCCGAATTTGCCGACCCTGCGCCAGCGGTGTTTGTGCCTGAACCTCAGGCGGCGGCAAACTCTGCCGCCAAGGTTGCTGCTGATAAGGTCGCGGCCGATCTTGAAAAAGCCGCAGCCAAAGAGGCACGCAAGGCGAAAAAAGCCAAACTGGAAAGCGAAGAAGCCGCCCCGGTCGCGGTGCTGTCCACGGATGTGCTGGCCAATATCACCAAAGCGATGGCTGCGCCGGAAGCCGTTGAACCTGCAGCCATACTTGCGGCTGATATTCCAGCTGAACCTGTCGCCTCACTGCCCGCTCCTTTGACCTCAGCCCCTGCTCCGACCCATGACAGTCTCGCCGCCGCAATCCGCGAGACTTTGGCCGGGCTGGGTGACGGTGATGACCAACTGGCTGCCGATATGGCCGACGCCAACAGCAGCGATCTGTCCGATGCAGCCGATGCCCCGCTTGCAGACCCGGCTGACCTTGCTGCCGTGGAAGACTATTTGCCCGAAACCGAGGCCGTGATCGCCCTTGACGATCAATCCACACCGGTTTTCGCCAATGCCAGTGCCGAGGAATACGACGACGAAGACGCAGCCTTTGACGCCCTATCTGCCGATGAGGATTCAGCTTTCGACGCCGCCTTTGACGCGGCCTTCGCCAACGAGGAAGCGGTCCCGGTGGCTACCTCCACTGACACCCCTGCCACCGAAACTGCGCCAGTGCCTGAAGCCGTGACCGAATTTGCAGTTGAGGCTGACGCCGAAACGATGGCGGACGCACAACTTGAACCGGACGCCCAAGACCCCGAAGCCGCGCTTGCCGCTGACCTCGCCTTGAAGGCCGGTGACGTTGAAGAAGATTTCGCTGCAGAGGACGCCGTGGCAGAAGATTTCGTCGCAGAAACTGCTTCGGCGGAAGTTGTTCAGGCGGAAGCCACTCCAGTTGAGGATGCGGTGGCTGGCGAATCTGCCATGCGCTTGGCAGCGGAAGAACTTGAGACAAGCGAACCAACCTCCAACGAACTGGCACCGGAAGAACTGGCTCCCGAAGTCATGGCGTCCGAAGAACTGTCGTCCAACGAACCGGCACCCCAAACCACATCGCTGGATTCCGCCGCTGAAACTATCCCAGCGCCTTCCGACAAAATCCAGCGCGCCCGCGCCCGTGTCATCAAAGTCCGCCGTGTCGAGCCTACTCCGTTCGAACCGGCACCTTTTGAACCCGCCCTCACCTCGTCCCCTGCAATCGCAGCACCTTTCTCCGCCAGCACAGCACCACCCGCCACAGCCGCCTCGATGACCGCGCAGGACGAAGCTGATCTGGAAAACGAACTCGCCGCACTTGAGGCTGAACTTGGCGCCCCGGCAGCCGAGGCCAAACCGGTCGAAGCCAACCGCCTGCCTGCCGCCGAAACAGATGACGCCGCCGTTAACCGCCTGCTGGAAAAGACCAATTCGGAACTGGAGGTGCCTGAAACCAAGCGCCGCCGTTCGGCCATAGCGCATCTGAAAGCCGCCGTTCTGGCCACCGTGGCTGAACGTCGGTCAAACCCGAAGGGTCAGGCCCCCGACACCCAGCGCATGGACACCTACCGCAAGGACCTCGATCAGGTGATGCGCCCGACCCCGTCTGACCGGCCTGCGCCGTTGGTTCTGGTCTCGTCCCAGCGCATCGACCGCAAACCAGAGGCGGCGCGCCCGCAATCGACCCCTTCTCAGCCCGCGTTCATCCAGCCGGTTCGCCCGCGCCGCGTCAGCGCCGGCCTGCCGTCTGCCCAAAGCGCCACCCAATCTGATGCCGACTACGAGCAGGACGAGGTTGCCAACATCTTCGTCGACCCTTCAAAGCAAAGCTTTGCTGAATTTGCCGAAAGCCTGAACGCCACCTCGATGCACGACCTGATCGAAGCGGCGGGGGCCTATTGCACGCTGGTTCTGGGGCGCGGCAGCTTTACCCGGCCGGAACTGTTCGAACAGGTCAGCTCGGTCAACGGCCCGTCCGAAACCGCACGCGAAGATGGCCTGCGCGGCTTTGGTCGCCTGCTGCGCGATGGTCGACTGACCAAGACAAAGCGCGGCGAGTATACCTTGGCCGAAACATCGCCCTTGCTTAACGAGGCGCGGCGTCGCGCCAGCTAAGACACTGGCACCAAAAGAAAAAAGGCGGCAGGTCAACCCTGCCGCCTTTTTTCATTCGTCTGGCGCGTCCGGGTCAGGCTGGCCGATCCCCAAAAACAAGGGCTTCAGCGGCATCATCCATAAGAACCCCAAGCCGACATAGATCGCCAGTTCCACCAGAACCGAAGGCCGGTCGATCAGATTGACCAGCGTGACCGCCAGCACGATGTAAACTGGCAAACCAACGCACAGCACCAAAAGCGCCAGCCTGCGACGGGTCTTGTAGGTCAGGGCCATAGGTCAATCCGCAAAAGGGTCGGTGACCAGAATGGTATCATCCCGCTCTGGTGAGGTAGAAAGTAGTGCCACCGGACACTGAATCAACTCTTCGATCCGGCGCACATATTTGATCGCGGCACCGGGCAGCCCAGCCCAGGTTCGCGCCCCGGCTGTCGTCTCGCTCCACCCGTCCATCTCTTCAAAAACTGGCGTACAGCGCGCCTGCGCATCGGCGGCGGTCGGCAGATAATCCAGACGCTTGCCGTCAAGTTCATAGGCCACGCAGATTTTCAGCGTCTTGAAACCGTCCAGCACATCCAGCTTGGTCAAGGCAATCCCCGACACTCCGGACGTGGCACAGGTCTGGCGCACCAGCACCGCATCAAACCACCCACAACGGCGCTTGCGGCCGGTCACGGTGCCAAACTCATGGCCGCGCTCTCCCAAACGCTCGCCGTCGGCATCGGTCAATTCGGCGGTAAACGGCCCCTCACCGACGCGGGTTGTATAGGCCTTGACGATCCCCAGCACGAAATCAATCGCCGTAGGCCCCAGACCAACCCCGGTCGCGGCCTGACCTGCGATGACGTTGGAAGAGGTCACAAACGGATAAGTGCCGAAATCAATGTCCAACAATGCCCCTTGGGCACCTTCAAACAGGATGCGTTTGCCAGCCCGCCGCGCCTCGTGCAGGACCTTCCAGACCGGCTGCGCATAGGGAAGCACTTGGGGCGCAATCGCGCGCAACGCCGCCAGCAACGCATCTTTGTCGACCGGATCAACCCCAAGACCCCGGCGCAGCGCATCATGGTGACCGATCAACCGGTCAACCCGGGCCACCAAAGTCGCCTCGTCGCCCAGATCGGCCACCCGTATCGCCCGGCGACCGACCTTGTCCTCATAGGCCGGGCCAATGCCGCGACCTGTGGTGCCGATCTTTGCGACACCAACCTGCCCCTCACGGGCGCGGTCCAACTCGCCGTGAATCGGCAGGATCAGGCTGGCATTTTCCGCCAACAACAGATTGTCAGGCGAGATTTCGACACCCTGATCGCGCAGCTTGGCGATTTCCATGATCAGATGCCACGGGTCCACCACCACACCGTTGCCGATGACCGACAGCTTTCCGCCGCGCACGATGCCGCTGGGCAAAAGGCTTAGCTTGTAGACCTTGCCGTCAATGACCAGCGTGTGCCCGGCATTGTGGCCACCCTGAAAGCGCGCCACGATATCGGCGCGCTCTGACAGCCAGTCCACAATCTTGCCTTTGCCCTCGTCGCCCCATTGGCAGCCGACAACCACAACATTCGCCATTCCGGACCCTTTCGGCCAAGTAAACCGCGCACGGTATAGACGTCAGGGCGGTGGTGCGAAACAGCAAACTTCAGCGGGTCATGCGATCAGTCCGCCGCACGATGCTGCTGGCCAACTGTCAAGCGCTATTGGTTTTGCACCGTCGCCCAGCCGCCGACCACAAGGCCCACCAGAAACAACAACAACATCGGCACCACAAACACCCAGTTGCGCCGTCCGAACCACAGGTTCCACAGCCCGTTCAGACCCGCTAATGCGCCAAAGCTCAACACATACAGCGCGGCCAGCCCAATCGGCGCGTCACGAAGTGCCGCAATCGGCAAAGCTGGTCCGTGCGGCGTCATCGTGATGTCATTGGGCACCCAGGACGGAAACTGCCACGACAAGGCGATGTAAGTCAGCCAAACGCCCATCCCGATCAGAAAGATCCCCATGGCGAGTAGAATACCGCCGGAGATCCGAATCTGTCGCGTTGGAACCTGTGCCATCCTTGCCCCCAAAATAATCGAGCTAAAAAGCGGTGTGCAAAGCAGGCCTTGCCAATCGACACCTATCTGATTGCTGAACTAAAGCAACGATTGCGGAAATGGGGGCGATGCGGGGATTTGCCCGACCACAGCTACCGCGCCGCAAGCCTTTGGGCCACCATCCGCTCAATCCGGGTCAGGTAGCTGTCCTTGATGCCCATGTCTTCCAGATGCCGCACCGTGTTCATCAGGTATTCCGCCATCGACCCCCACATCCCAACAGCCGAGGCCAACCTGTCCGCCACCTCGTCATCGCAAAGCGCGCCGCAATAGCCGAAAAACCCCCTGTCCACCACAAAGGCAATGGAGCGCACCGGGCCGTCCGGCGTTTGGGCCGTGACCCAGGCGGGCGGGACCGGCGGCTCGTTCTCCAAGAGGTGCACCAGTGCCGCCTCACGACCCATATCGGCCATGCGCAAGACCTTGCCCACACATTGCCCACCGCGGTCCAGCGACAACATGACCCCCGGTGCGTCAGGATTGCCACGGTAGCGCGTATCGGGGCCAAGACAGAACTTGCGGTGCCAGCCGTGCACCCGGGCGGCGCGTTCTTCCACCACCTCAAACCGGCGTTTCCACAGAATAGACCCGAAGGCAAAGACCCACAGCGGCTCTGCCCCCAACCGCGCCAGAATGCGGCTCGTCGTCGTTGCGGCACAGAAATCAACCGCTGGCAGGTTCATCGGCCCGGGGTCTGGCACCGAACACGGCAAGCGCCCCACCAGATCGGGCGTCAAACGAAGAATGGGGTGCGGTTTCATGCCATGAACATAGCAACGCCCCCTTGCCCCGCAAACCGCCCGCAGCGCACACTGACCGTGTATTCCCGCCACAAGGACACGCCATGCTGTACTATGTCACCCTCGGCACCAACGATTTGCCCCGCGCCCGGCGCTTTTATGACCCGACCCTTGCCACACTTGGCATCGTCGATCTGGCCCCGTCGAGTGGCGAAGGCTGCTACGGCCATCCCGGCGACGCCAACCCCAGCCTGTATGTCGGCGCCCCCTATGACGGCCAAACCGCGACCCATGGCAACGGGTCAATGCTGGCCCTGACCGCCGCAACACGGGCAGCGGTTCAGGATTTTTACACCACAGCCCTCGCCAATGGCGGCACAGATGAGGGCGCGCCCGGTCTGCGCTATTCGGCGAATTTCTATTCCTGCTATGTGCGCGACCCCGATGGCAACAAGCTGTCTGCCGTCTGCAATCTGCCGGAGTAACCCTGCGAGCGAAGGCCCGCCCCCGGCCTTGCGATGCACGCCAACGAAAATACTTAGGGCGGGGTTCAACCCGCCATCCTGACCCCATCCGAAGGGCTTGCAGCCAATCCGCCTAGCGCATAGATAGGCGCGTCACCTGAAAGGCCTGCTCCGCATGGAAAACGTTATCCTCGCCGTCCACCTGATCCTAGCACTTCTGTTGATCGGCGTGGTCTTGCTGCAACGGTCAGAAGGCGGCGGGCTTGGCATGGGGTCAACCGGCGGCGTGGTTTCGGGCCGGTCTGCCGCCACAGCACTTGCCAAAGTTACATGGATTTTCGCCGGACTGTTCATCGCGACCTCCATCACGCTGACGATTCTGGCCGCCCATGACAGCGCCTCATCGTCCGTGATCGACCAGATTGGTGGCACATTGCCGGCCCCGGCAGCGCCTGTCGTGCCTGCAACCCCGCTGACCGCTCTGCCCGCAACAACTGACGCGCCGGCTACACCGCCAGCCGCCGAAAAGAAAAACTGACCACAATCCTTTGACGATCTGACGAAAGCATCGACAGCATCTAGCGGTCTGGTTGCGCATGGGACAAAACTGCCCTATGCATCAAATCCCGTGGTACTGCGCAATCGCCATACCGAATCGCCACTCACACGGGGGCCGCAATGGCACGCTACATCTTCATCACGGGCGGCGTTGTGTCCTCGCTTGGCAAGGGTCTGGCCTCAGCTGCCTTGGGCGCGCTGCTGCAGGCCCGCGGCTACACCGTGCGTTTGCGCAAGCTTGACCCCTACCTGAACGTCGACCCCGGCACGATGTCGCCCTTTGAACATGGTGAGGTTTTTGTCACCGACGATGGGGCCGAAACCGACCTTGACCTTGGCCACTACGAACGCTTCACCGGCGTTCATGCCCGCCAGACCGACAGCATTTCCTCGGGCCGCATCTATTCCAACGTGCTGGAAAAAGAGCGGCGCGGTGATTATCTTGGCAAAACTATACAGGTCATTCCGCACGTCACCAATGAAATCAAAGACTTCCTCCGCATCGGCGGGGATGAGGTTGACTTCATGCTGTGCGAAATCGGCGGCACGGTCGGCGATATTGAGGGTTTGCCCTTCTTTGAATCGATCCGCCAGTTCATCCACGAACGCCCGCGCGGTCAATCGATCCTGATGCACCTGACGCTGCTGCCCTACCTTTCCGCCTCGGGAGAGCTTAAAACAAAACCCACCCAGCATTCGGTCAAGGAATTGCAATCGATCGGCCTTGCGCCCGATATCCTTGTGTGCCGTTCCGAACATCCCATTCCAGAGCGTGAATTGGAAAAGATCGCCCTGTTTTGCAATGTGCGCAAGGAACACGTGATCCCCGCCTATGACCTGAAATCCATTTACGAAGCCCCGCTGGCCTATCACCGCGCGGGTCTGGATCAAGCGGTGCTGGACGCGTTCGGAATTACCCCCGCCCCGCGCCCCAATCTGGCCCGCTGGGAAGATGTCGTTGACCGGCGCACCCATGCCGAGGGTGAGGTTCATATCGGCATCGTCGGCAAATACACTCAACTGGAAGATGCCTATAAGTCGATAGTCGAGGCGTTGACTCACGGCGGCATGGCCAACCGCATAAAGGTGGTCGCCGAATGGCTGGACGCCGAAATCTTTGAACGTGAGGACCCGACGCCCTATCTGGAGGGCCTCCACGCCATTCTGGTTCCCGGCGGATTTGGCGAGCGTGGGACCGAGGGTATGATAAAAGCCGCCCAATTCGCCCGCGAAAAGAAGATCCCCTATCTGGGCATCTGCCTTGGCATGCAAATGGCCGTGATCGAAAGCGCCCGAAATATGATCGGCCTTAAAAACGCAGGCTCTGAAGAGTTTGACGTCGAATCCGGCCAAAAGCGTTTCACGCCCGTGGTTTACCACCTGAAGGAATGGGTGCAGGGCAACCACACCGTCACGCGCAAAACCACCGACTCAAAGGGCGGCACGATGCGGCTGGGCGCCTACACTGCGCTTTTGAAAGACGGCTCAAAAGTGGCGCAGGTCTATCACGCCACAACGATCGAAGAACGCCACCGCCACCGCTATGAGGTTGATATCCAATACCGCGAGCAACTGGAATCCTGCGGCCTGATCTTCAGCGGGATGAGCCCGGACGGCAAATTGCCAGAGATCGTAGAGGTCAAAGACCACCCGTGGTTCATCGGCGTGCAGTTCCACCCCGAATTGAAAAGCAAACCCTTCGCCCCACATCCGTTGTTTGCCGATTTTGTGAGGGCAGCGAAAGAGCAGGAGCGATTGGTTTAAAGCCGGGCGAGAATAGCGTGGGTAACTCAGATGCAATTCGCTATAGCGGTGCACACAACCCTATCTATCGAAAAGCCGTTCTCTGACTTTCCTAAAGCCACGGATATTCGAAGGCACTCAGCACGATACTCAAGTCCCATACGACCCCGAAACCGTCAAATCACTCGTTAACAAAACCCTAACAAAATTTCGAAAATCCCACAGTTTCAAAACCTTACCGGACATAACACACGTGTTATCGCCTCGATATCACGCCCCGGTCATCATCGGCATCACCTCATGCATGCCCTCATAGATCATATGACCCGCCACGTACAAAATGATCGCCAGCCCGACAAACGCGATCCAACGATGCTTGTTCAAAAGCCCGGCGATGAAGCTCGCGGCCAGGCCCATCAGGGCGACTGACAGGACAAGACCAAAAACCAGCACGCCGGGATGGTCTTTGGCGGCACCGGCGACGGCAAGCACGTTATCAAGGCTCATCGAGACATCGGCGATCACGATCTGCCAGGCGGCCTGAGCAAAGCTTTTGCGAGGTGGCCCGTTGGCAACAGTATCGTCGGAATCAAGGTCGTTGTCGGCCAAAACAGCAGCGCCACCCTCGGCCTGATGGCCCGACTGCAACTCGCGCCACATCTTCCAGCACACCCATAACAGCAGGATGCCCCCGGCCAAGGTCAGCCCGGTGATCGCCAGAAGCCGGGTCGCGGCGAGGGCAAACACGATGCGCAGGACGGTCGCGGCCAGAACGCCGATGATGATGGCGCGGGTCCGCTGATCCTTGGGCAGGCCCGCCGCCGCCATGCCGATCACGATGGCGTTGTCGCCTGCCAACACCAGATCAATCCCGATGACGCCAAACAGGGCCGTCAAGGCGTCAGGTGTCATGATATCCATCGGCGTCTCCTGCGGGCTTGGCAGGCAACAGGTAAGGGCAGCACGCCGGGCTTTCAACCACAAACCCGGCGACAAACCCCGCCGTAAAGTCGGCGAAAGACTCGGCTGGACGCAAGGCGAAGGTTGGGGTAGGCCGCGCCATGCTGTCGTATCAACACGCCTATCACGCCGGAAATCTGGCTGACGTTCACAAGCACGCCTTGCTGGCGTGGGGGCTGCAGTATCTGACGGCCAAGGACAAACCGCTGACGTATATCGAGACTCATGCCGGGCGCGGTCTGTACGATCTGGCCGGGGCAGAGGCCGACAAGACGGGAGAGGCTGTGGCCGGGATCACCCGCGCCGAAAGCTGGCTGCCCGACGACCACCCCTACCGGCGCAGGCTGGCCGAAGTACGCGCGGTTCATGGGGCGCAGGCCTATCCCGGATCGCCGATGATCGCGGCGACCTCGCTGCGGGCGGGCGATGTCATGCATCTGTGCGAGCTGCACCCCCAGGAATTTCGCGCGCTTGAAACCAATCTGGCGCCGTGGGGCGCCCATATCCGCCAGGTTGACGGGCTTGAGGCGGCGCTGACCCTGACCCCGCCGACCCCCCGGCGCGGGATGATGCTGATTGATCCATCTTATGAGGTGAAGGCCGATTATGACCGACTGCCGGGCATCATCGCCAAGATCGTCAAGCGCTGGAATGTCGGGATCGTGGCGTTGTGGTATCCGATCCTGCTGGACGTGCCGCATGTGGCGATGCTGGCGGCGCTGACGCGGGAGTTTCCTGGTGCGCTGCGGTCCGAGGTGCGCTTTGCTCCGATGCGCGAGGGGCACCGGATGGCCGGTTCGGGGATGTTCGTGATCAACCCGCCTTACGGAATGGCGGATGAGGCCGCCCGCCTTCACACAGTCTTTGAAGCCCATCGCCGTTAGAGAAGGCCGATGTTTTCAGCGGTCGCGTGAGTTCTTGGCGATCCAACTTTCCTCATCACCCTCTCGGCTATTGGCAGCCCGGTCTTCCCGGTTTATGAGGCAGCGATGCGCTTTCTTGACCTTCTCTTTGGCCCCGCCCCCACCCGCCTTCCGGCGCCGGATGAACAGCTTGCCTTGGCCGCATTGCTGGTGCGCGTCGCCCGGGCTGACGGATTTGCTTCAACCGAAGAACTGGCCCGCATCGACCGTATCCTGCAAAATCGCTATGGTCTGGACCCGAAAGCGGCCGTTGCCCTGCGGCATGAGGCGGAAACGGCTGAGACTTTGGCCCCCGACACCGTCCGCTTCACCCGGGCGCTGAAAGAGGCGGTGCCGCTGGCCGATCGCACAAGTCTGGTCGAGGCGCTGTGGGCGGTGGCCCTAGCCGACGGTTTGCGCGATGCCGATGAGGACCGCCTGCTGCGGCTGGTGGCTGGACTTCTGGGCCTGTCGGATGTCGATTCGGCTTTGGCCCGGCAAAGGGCGTCCCTGGCATGATTGCGTCCTTGGCCATGTATGACCGGGCAGAGGTGCAGCCTGCGAATGATCGCCTGTGGGCCCAGATCCGCGACGGAGTGCGCAGCGCAGGCAAAGCAGCCCCTGATGCGTTGACCCGTGGCGAAAACGCATATTGGCCCGCATGGACCGCGCCCGACCTGATCCTGTCGCAGACCTGCGGCTTTCCGTACCGCGCCCGGCTGCATGACGCGGTCACCCTGATCGGCACCCCCGACTACGGAGTCGAGGGCTGCGCGCCGGGGTATTACCGTTCGGTATTTGTCGCTCGCCGCGATGACCGCCGTTCGGAAATCACGGCATTCGACGGCGCAGCACTGGCCTTCAATGAAGATATGTCGCAATCCGGCTGGGCCGCGCCGCAGAATTATGCGGCCACCCATGGCCTGACCCTGCGGCCCCATCTGCGCAGCGGCGGGCATATCAATTCCGCCCGCGCCGTGGCTGAGGGACGTGCCGAGATTGCCGCGCTGGATGCGGTAACCTGGGCGATGATCCAACGCTATGACAGTTTTGCCACAGCGCTGAAAGTGGTGGGCCAGACCGACCCGACCCCCGGACTGCCCTATATCAGCGCCAATGGTGCCGATTCTGCCCTGCTTTTTCAGATTGTAAGCGACGCAGTGGCCAACCTTCCCGCGCAGGACCGCCAAGCGCTTTGCGTGCGCGGCTTTGTCCAGCTCGCACCGCAAGCCTACCTTGATGTGCCCACACCCCCGACACCAGCAGACCTTGAAATGCCCGCAGAAAGCTGACCTTTCGCACCGCGCGCCTGATTTTTCGCAGAAAAATCGTCCTTCACCAGAAGAATTCCGATTTTCCTTGCTGAAATCGCGCATCCCACCTATTCTAACTTTTGATCAAATTGCGCCGGGGTCATGCCGACCTCTGCCGGGATCGACAAAAAGGGATGGATCAAGGGCATGATCCGACCTGCCTGCCGGGCCTTTGGCCAAGGATGGGCGGGGGCATGCCCTTCCGAAGTGATATGATGAAGGACTGGCTTAGAAAACACCCGGACGTCCGGACCATTCGTGTGGCCGCGGCGGATTTGAACGGTCAGGCGCGGGGCAAACGGGTTCCGGCACGCTTTGCCGACAAGATCGTAAAGGACGGCACTCGCTTTCCGTTCTCGGTCCTGAACCTTGATATCTGGGGTGAGGATATCGACGACAGCCCTCTGGTCTTTGAACAGGGCGATCAGGACGGCGTGCTGAAACCCACGGAACGTGGCTTCATGCCGATGCCCTGGCTTGAGGCACCGACTGCCCTGCTGCCGATCTGGATGTTTCACGAAAACGGAACACCCTATGAGGGCGATCCACGCCATGCCCTCTCCACGGTGGTGAACCGCTTCAAGGCGCGCGGCCTGACCCCGGTTTGCGCTATTGAACTGGAATTTTTCCTGATCGACGATTCCGGCAAGACTTTGCAGGTTCCGCCCTCGCCCCGGTCAGGCAAGCGGCGCAAGGCGGCTGAGACGCTGTCGATCCGCGCGCTTGATGTATTCGACACCTTCTTTACCGACCTGTACGACGCCTGTGAGGCGATGGATATTCCGGCCGACACCTCCACTTCAGAAACCGGGTTGGGGCAGTTTGAGGTCAACCTGATGCACTGTGACGACGCCCTGCGCGCCGCCGATGATGCGTGGCTGTTCAAGATGCTGGTCAAGGGTCTGGCGCGGCGGCACGGATTTGCGGCAAGCTTCATGGCCAAGCCGTACCCGGAATACTCCGGCTCTGGCCTGCACACGCATTTCAGCCTGATTGATGACGACGGGCGCAACGTGTTTGACTCCGGTGGTCCGAAAGGCACGCCGGTTTTCAAGCAGGCTGTGGCCGGGTGCCTGAACGCCATGCGGGATTCCACGCTGATCTTTGCGCCGCACCAGAACAGCTATCAGCGTCTGGTGCCCGGCAAACATGCCCCGACCGCCGTTGGCTGGGGGTATGAGAACCGCACCGCCGCCATTCGCATCCCCGCTGGCAGTTCGTCCGCCCGCCGGATTGAACACCGCGTGGCGGGGGGCGACGTCAACCCCTACCTGATGCTGGCGGCTATTCTTGGTGCGGCACTGGACGGGATCGAGAAGGAAATGGAGCCCGCAGCCCCCATCGTCGGCAACGCCTATGCCGTCGACGGCCTGCCGCAGATCGCCGAAAACTGGGAAACCGCGATCGACGCGCTGGAACAAAGCGCCATCGTGCCACGCTTCCTGCATCCGGAACTGATCAAGAACCTCGTCTCAACCAAGCGGCAAGAGTTGCACTATCTCGACGAGTTGTCCGAGTCAGAGAAGATCGAACTGTATCTCGACACGGTCTGAGGGCACGAATTTTCTGCGAAAATTCAGGGCTGCGGCGCAAGCTGTGGCCCTGAATATTTGTGCGTTTGGTAGAGCTCTTTGACGTTTCCATATCTGCTTCTCTGTGGGAAAGCAGGTTCAGTTACCCAACCAATGCATTGGCATCAAAAATTTGATCAAAATATTCCGCACCCCCTTGACCACCCCGGGGGGCGCTGCGTTAAGATTTGGCAACATCAAACGGGACCAACATGAAAATCGGCATTCTGCAAACCGGACTGGCCCCTGACGCTCTTTTGGACACATCGGGCGACTATCCGGACATGTTCGCCCGGCTTCTGGCTGGGCATGGATTTGCGTTTGACACCTTCCGGGTGGTCGAGGGCGAATTCCCGACCTCGGTCTACGCCTGCGATGGCTGGCTGATCACCGGGTCGCGCCACGGCGTTTATGAGGATCATCCTTGGATCGCGCCATTGGAAGACTTCATTCGCACCGCTTACGCCGGCCGTGTCCCTGTCGTTGGCGTTTGCTTTGGCCATCAGATCGTCGCCCAAGCGATGGGTGGCAAGGTTGAAAAATATGCCAAAGGCTGGGCGGTCGGTGCGACCGACTATGACTTTGGCGGCCACATGATGCGGCTGAACGCGTGGCATCAGGATCAGGTCACCGAAGTGCCACCCTCGGCCAAAGTGATCGCCTCAAACGAATTCTGCACCAATGCGGCGCTGCTTTATGGTGATCGCGCCCTGACCGTGCAGGCCCATCCCGAATTCCGCCCCGAATTCGTCGATGGGTTGATGAGGACCCGGGGCAAAGGGTTGGTCCCCGATGCGCTGCTGGCAAATGCCTTAACCCGTCTGGACCTGCCCCTTGATGACCAACCGATGGCCGACCAGATCGCGGCCTTTTTCAAAATGGTGCGGGCCTGACGCCTGCACCCCAATCCAAGTGTGATACATGTCCAAATGGACCGACCAACTGCCAGAGGCAGCCAAAGAATACATAGGCTCGCGCCGCGTTGACGAAGTGGAATGCGTGATCGGCGATATTGCCGGTGTGGCGCGTGGCAAGGCCATGCCTGCCGCGAAATTCGGCAAACAAACCAACTACTTCCTGCCGAATTCTATCTTTCTGCAAACCATCACGGGGGAATGGGCCGACAACCCGTTTGACGCCTTCACTGAACCGGACATGGTCATGGTTCCCGATTTCACCACCGCGACGGCGGCGCCGTGGACGGCGGATGTGACGTTGCAAGTCATCCATGACGCGATGGACCAGGACGGCAATCCGATCCCCTATTCGCCGCGCAACGTGCTGAAACGCATCGTGCAACTGTACAACGATCAAGGCTGGACCCCTGTTGTGGCCCCCGAGATGGAGTTTTTCCTGACCGCCCGCAACATCGACCCCAACATGCCGGTCGAGCCGCCGATGGGGCGCACGGGGCGCAAGGCTGCCGGCAAGCAGGCCTACTCGCTGTCGGCCATCGACGAATACGGCAAGGTGATCGACGACATTTACGATTACGCCGAGGCGCAGGGGCTGGAAATCGACGGCATCCTGCAAGAAGGCGGTGCGGGTCAGATCGAACTGAACCTTGAACATGGCGACCCGGTCCGACTGGCTGACGATGTGTTTTTCTTCAAGCGGATGATCCGCGAGGCGGCCCTGCGCCACGATTGCTTTGCCACCTTCATGGCCAAACCGATTGCGGGTGAACCGGGCAGTGCCATGCACATTCACACGTCGGTCGTGGACAGCCGCAGCGGCAAGAACATCTTTTCCGAAAAGAAGGGGGAGGAGACAGAGGCGTTTTTCCACTTCATCGCCGGTCTGCAAAACCATCTGACCGGGGCGATTGCGGTTCTGGCCCCTTACGTGAACAGCTATCGGCGCTATGTCCCGGACTTTTCCGCCCCGATCAATCTGGAATGGGGCCGCGACAACCGCACCACCGGGTTGCGCATCCCGATTTCGTCGCCTGCGGCGCGCCGCATCGAAAACCGCCTGCCGGGGATGGATTGCAACCCCTACCTTGGCATCGCGGCCACGCTGGCCTGCGGCTATCTGGGGCTGATGGAGAAAAAGCAGCCGCGCCCGGAATTCAAGGCCAACGCCTATAGCGACGGCGACGATATCCCGACCAACATGGGCGACGCGCTTGATCTGCTTTTGATGGATGAGGCGCTGCGGGGCGTGCTGGGCGAACAGTTCTGCAAGGTCTACGATTCGGTAAAGCGCAATGAATACAAAGAGTTCCTGCAGGTGATCTCGCCGTGGGAGCGTCAGCATCTGCTGTTGAACGTATGAACCTGCTGCATGTGAATGATAAGGCGGGGCAATATCCCCCGTCGTATTACGCCGCAACTGCCACCCCCTTTGCCGCCCTGCCCGCCTTGCAAGGCGAAATACAGGCCGATGTCTGCATCGTGGGCGGCGGCTATACCGGCCTGTCGGCAGCGCTTCATCTAGCGCAAAAAGGCTATTCCGTTGTGCTGCTAGAGGCGCACCGGATGGGTTTTGGTGCCTCAGGCCGCAACGGCGGTCAGGTCGGTTCAGGCCAACGTCAGGATCAGGATTGGCTTGAGGCAGAGGTCGGGCAACAGGCGGCCCAGCGACTGTGGGCGCTGGCGGAAGAGGCCAAGGCGCTGGTGAAGTCCCTGATCCGCGATCATGTGATGCCGGTGACCTTTCACCCCGGCGTCGCCACTGCCTGCTGGCACCAGGCAGAGGTGCACGACACCCTGCGCGCCGCCGAAAAGCTGGAGCGCGACTACGGCTATACGCATCTCAAACGACTGGACCGCAACGGCATAGCCGGGCTGATCGGGTCCGCTGCCTTCAAGGGCGGTGTTCTTGATCAGGATGCAGGCCAGGTGCACCCGCTCAACTACGCTTTGGGGTTGGCCAAGGCGGCACAAACGGCGGGAGCGCAGCTTTACGAACGCTCTGAAGTGCTTTCGATTGAACCGGGGGCCAAGCCTGTCGTGCGGACAGCGCAAGGGCTGGTGCGGGCGGGGAAGATCATTCTGGCCTGCAACGGCTATCTGGGCGGGCTTGATCCGGTGGTGGCCGGCCGGGTCATGCCGATCAACAATTTCATCGTGGCGACAGAGCCTTTGGGCGACCGCGCCCGCGAGATCCTTTCCGAACCGGTCGCGGTTGCCGATACCAAGTTCGTAGTGAACTACTGGCGCCTGTCCGAAGACAATCGCCTGCTGTTTGGCGGTGGCGAGACGTATGGTTACCGCTTTCCCGATATACTGCGCGTGGTGCGCAAGCCGATGCTGCAGATTTACCCACAACTGGCCGACGCCAAGATTGACTATGCGTGGGGCGGCACCTTGGCGATCACGATGAACCGGATGCCGTGTTTTGCAAGGCCGGCACAGAACGTCCTGTCCGCATCCGGCTATTCGGGCCACGGCGTGGCGATGGCCACACTGGCGGGCAAGGTGCTGGCCGAAACCGTGGCGGGACATGCGGAACGCTTTGACCTGATGGCAGGGGTCCCGCAGATGGCGTTCCCCGGCGGCCCTGCCCTGCGCTGGCCGATGCTGGTTCTGGCGATGACATGGTACGGATTGCGTGACCGATTGGGGATTTAAGCGCAACAGTTCACAATCTTTCGGCGGAATTCGCCGATGCCACGGATTTGTCACTGGCCTGTCACTTTCATGAGGTTTAAGCTTTTCTGAAGAAGAGTTTCAGGAAAGCTGCAACTATGGCACATGACGGACAGGCCCTCGCCCCCAATGTTTACGACGCCGAACCGATTCCGGCAGCCGCAATGGCAGAGATTGCCCGGCTGCTGACCTCTGGCGATTTGTTTCGCTACACGGCACCGGAGGGTTCGCCAGTGGCGCTGTTGGAGGCAGAGTTTGCCACCCTGATGGGGTCGCGCTATGCACTGGCTGTGTCATCGTGTTCGGCGGCTTTATTCTTGTCGTTGAAGGCGCTGGACCTGCCGCGCGGTGCCAAGGTGCTGATCCCGGCCTTTACCTTTGCCGCCGTCCCCTCTGCCGTGATCCACGCCGACTGCGTGCCGGTGCTGGTCGAGGTGGGTGAGAACTACCGCGTCGATATGGTTGATTTCGCTGCGAAATTGCCCGGCGCTGGCGCGGTTCTGATCAGCCATATGCGCGGCCATACATCGGATATGGATGCGATTATTGCGCTGTGTGATGCGGCAGACATTCCTGTGGTTGAAGATGCCGCACACTCGCTTGGCACCGAATGGCATGGCCGCAAGATCGGCACCATCGGCAAGATCGGCTGCTTTTCGTTCCAGTCCTACAAGCTGGTGAATGCGGGCGAAGGTGGGATGCTGATCACCGATGACCCCGAACTTGCCGCCCGCTGCGTGATCATGTCCGGCGCTTATGAGCATAATTGGAAGAAACATCCGGGCCTGCAGAACAGCTATATGCTGTGGCAGAACAAGCTGCCGCTTTACAATATGCGGATGCAGAACCTGTCGGCAGCGGTGATCCGCCCGCAATTGCCCGAAGTGGCCTCCCGTGTCGCAAAAGGGCGCGCTGGCCATGACCGGGTGGCAGACCAGTTGAACCAAAGCGCGTGGCTTGCCGTGCCGCCGCCCCTGCCGCCAGAAGAACGCGCCCCGGATTCCATCCAGTTCAATCTGGCGGGCGACTGGACCGACGCCGAAGCGCGCCGTTTTCAGGCCGAAGCCAAGCGGCGCGGTGTGGCGGTTCAGGTCTTTGGCCTGTCAGAGGACAACGCCCGCGCCTTCTGGAACTGGCAGTTTCTGGGTGAGACGCCGGATCTGCCGCAGACCCGCGCCATGTTGATGCGGGCTTGCGATGTGCGCCTGCCGACGCGGTTGACCGAGACCGAGCTGGATTTCATCGCCGCCGCCATCGTAGACGCCGCAACTGAGGTCAAGGGCTGACCCTACGGGATGGGCGAAGGTGCCTGTCCGGCCTACAGCAGACGCAAGGTTTCGGACATCCACGGCCAGTCCGCCAAAGCCGGGCGCAAAACCTGCGCGTCAACCAACCCGCGCAACCGGCTGGCAACTTGGGCCGGAATGTCGCGCAGCACACCGGCGCGGGCCGACAGGGTCAGGCTGCGGTCCATAGGTGCAAAAGGCAACGGGGCCACCGACACGAACGGGCGAAACCGCGCCGCGTGATGCAGGGCCAAGGGCGTCAGGATCGTCCACCCCTCGCCCCCCGCAACCATGGCCAGAATTGCCGAATAGCTATCGAGTTCAAAGCGATGTGCCAGCCGCAAGTTCTGGCGCGCCAAGTGTGCGGCGATCTGGCGGCCCATCAGATGGCGGGCAGTGTACTGGATCAGCGGCAGTCCCTCGATGCCGCGCCCCAAAGGGGTGATTGCCACGAAGGGTTCGGACAGGATCGGATGCACTTCGCGCCACCCCTCTGCCCCACCTTCGGTGCCCTGATCGGCGGCCACGATCACATCCAGCGCGCGCGCTTCCAACTGGTCAAGCAGGCGGTGGCTGGCCCCGGTTTCAAGCAGGAACCGGCAGCCGCGCAGGTCGTGGGCAAGGGCTGTCAGCAAGGCGGGCGTTACCTCGGCATCAAAATCCTCGATCATGCCAAGCCGCAGAGTGATCAGGCCGGACAGATCGGCCACGGCCAGGTCGGCGCGCGCCTCGGCCTCGGCGTTCAGGATGGTCTGGGCATGTCGGCGAAACATCGACCCGGCGGGTGTCAGGTTCATCGGGCGGGCGGATCGGTCCATCAAAACCGCGCCAAGGGCGGCTTCCAGCCCGGTGATCTGCTGGCTGATGGCTGACGGGCTGACGCCCAACCGGCGGGCTGCCGCCGAAATGGCCCCCTCTTCGGCCACCGCAAGAAAGCTTTCGATCCCCCAAAGGGTCACGCGTCCCTGTGGGTCGGGCAAGATCCGCTCTCCGCACTATGGGCATCGGGGCCAGGGTCCCGCACGCCGGTCCATGGGTTTGATCAGGGCGTTACAGCCCCATAACCTTACAGCTTGGACAGTTTCTTTTGCAACTCAGCGACCTGGCGCTTGATCTCTGCAATATCCTCGGGTGCGCTGGTCTGGTCTTCGTCAGGCTTGGTACCGGGTGCCCACGGCAATCCGCCCATCATGGTCTTCATGAAGGCTTCCTGCTGTTTGCGCATCGCATCAAACCCAGGCATCGCGGTCAACGGGTTCGGGATCGCGGTCAGGTTTTCGACAATCTTGTGCTGACCATCGCGCAGCATTTCAAAACTCGCCGCCAGAAACTGCGGCACGACCGACTGGATGTTCGAGGTATAGGCGCGCACCAGATCGGTCAGCACATTGGTCGGAAGGACAGTGTCGCCCTTGGATTCATGTTCGGCCACGATCTGCAGCAGGTATTGCCGGGTCAGGTCATCACCGGATTTCAGGTCAATGATCTGAACCTCACGCCCGGACCGGATGAAACCTGCGATGTCTTCCAGCGTCACATAGTCAGACGTTTCGGTGTTGTAGAGGCGGCGGCTGGCATAGCGCTTTATCAGCAGCGGTTTTGCGGTTTCGGCCATGATCGACGTCCCCATCCTGTTGCAGTGCAGAGAAGCTTAGGCGAGGTGCAGAAAAAATGAAAGGGCGGGCTTTGCGGCCCGCCCTTCTAATCCATTTG
Source organism: Rhodobacterales bacterium (assembly GCA_038231775.1). Lineage (GTDB taxonomy): Bacteria > Pseudomonadota > Alphaproteobacteria > Rhodobacterales > Rhodobacteraceae > Stagnihabitans. Next base: position 37,518 of record JBBRKS010000012.1, read on the forward strand.
GCCCGAAACAATTACTTTGCAGCGGTCGCAGCAGTGGCCTTCTTGGCGACAGCGGTCGCTTCGTCGGTGGCTTTCTTGACAGCGGCGGTGGCTTCGGTTGACGCATCCTTGCCGGCGGCCAACATCAGTTCAACGGTGTCCATCTGGACCTTTTTGGCAACTTCCGCGAAAGCGGCCATGTGCTCGGAAGCGATCTCGGCAGCGGCCGAAGCGAAATCAGAGGCGGCTTTGGTGTAGTCAGCCGGTTCCGCCTTGGCTTTGGCCGCGGTTGACAGCTTGGCCAGCGCTTCTTTGGCCCATTTGGACGAAATCTCGGTCGACTTTTCGGCAGCTTCCAAAGCGACCTTGGTCAGCTTTTCGCCGAAAGCGGCCTGGGTTTTGAAGGCGTTCTGGAAGGCAGACGCGTCAACCGGGAAGGACGCCATCATGTCTTGCATAACTTTACTGAAATCGGGGGTCTTGGTCATTTCATACTCTCCTTATGAAGCGGGTCCAATCCCGTTTCTTGTGCCCCTCATATACATGCTGCAGTGCAGCATTTCAAGTGAATTTACTGCGACGCAGCGATGACAACCCGCATAGCGGGTATTCGCGAACGCACGATCACCCCACGGAAACGGCGCGAACATAGGTTCCCGGGGCTGCACACAGCACGGGCAACGGCCCGGTTGCAGGGTCGCGCCCCGGCACTTGCTGGCCGGACCGGCTGGCCAGCCAGTCGCGCCAACGCGGCCACCAACTGCCCTGATTGAAGGTCGCCCCGGCCAGCCAATCCTCTGGCGCGCCGCTCGCTCCGCCGTTGGTGTAGTGGCCGTATTTGCCCTTGGCAGGCGGGTTGATGATCCCGGCGACATGGCCCGACTGCGACAAGATAAACGTCTTGTCGTCGCCACCCATCTGCTTGATTCCGTTGAAGCTGCCCTTCCAGTTGGCGATGTGATCGGTCTCACACGCAATGGCACACAGGGGCACCTGCACGTCGGCCAGCTTCACCGCTTTGCCGAAGACCTTGAACGTCCCTTGGGCAAAGCCGTCATTCTGGCACAGGCCGCGCAGATACTCGATCGCCATCTTTGCGGGCAGATTGGTGCTGTCGCCATTCCAGTACAACAGGTCAAACGCAGGAGGCGGCTCGCCCAGCATGTAGCTTTTGATCGCGGGCTGATAGATCAGGTCGTTTGACCGCAAGTAGCTGAACGTCCGGCTCATGAAGGCGCGCGACAAAATGCCGTCGGCGGTCGCCTGCCGTTCGATCCCGTCAACGAAATCGTTGGACAGAAAGACCCCAACCTCACCCGAATCAGAAAAATCGGTCAGCGTGGTGAAGAAGGTGGCACTGTTGACGGTGGAGTCGCCCGCCCGTTGCAGATGTGCCAAGGTCAGGCCCAGTGTGGTGCCCGCAATGCAGTAGCCCACGCAGTTGATCTGCGCCTCTCCCGTCACCCGCCGGGTTTCGGCCAGCGCAGTCAGAAAACCGTCGCGGATATAGTCGTCCATCGCCACATCGGCAAAAGATGCGTCCGGGTTGACCCACGAGACGACAAACAACGTGAACCCCTGTTCGACAATCCAGCGGATCAGGCTATTGGCGGGCTTAAGGTCCATCACGTAGAACTTGTTGATCCACGGCGGAAAAATCAGCAGCGGCGTCTTGTGGACGGTGTCAGTCAGCGGCGCATACTGGATCAGTTCAAACAGATGGTTGCGGAACACAACTGAACCCGGCGTCGTGGCAAGGTTTTCGCCCACCGTGAACGCCTGCGCGTTGGCCAGCGTGACCTGCAGGTTGCCGGCATTCGCCTCAACATCGCGGACGAGGTTTTCCAGACCCAGCACAAGGCTTTCGCCGTCGGTGGCAAGGGCCTTTTCCAAGGCGTCCGGATTGGTGCCAAGAAAGTTGGTCGGGGCCAGCATGTCAACGATCTGGCGGGTGAAAAACTCCACCCGTTTGCGGTCGTCAGGATCAAGGCTGTCCATGTCAGACAGCGCGTTCTGCACAGATTCCGCGTTCAGAAGGTATTGCTGCTTGATGTAGTTGAAGGCGGGGTTGGTGTCCCAGATCGGGTTTGAAAACCGCCGGTCCTTTTTCGGGTCGGCGGGCAAAGCCTCTCCGGTGATCAGCGCCTGCTGGGCGGCCACATAGGCCTTCATCGTCTTGCCCCAGTAGCTGACCTGCTGTTCCATCACCTTGCCGGGGTTTTGCATCATGCCAGCCAGATAGGCAGCAGCGGCCTTGAGGTAAACATCCTGACCCGGGCCGTCCAGCGCCTGATCATGCGTCTTGCGGGCGGCCATCGCCTGGATCAACCGGGCGGAAAGCAGTTCCACGCGCGAAAGATTTTCGGTCAACCGGGTCAACTTTGCATGTGCGTCAATGTCATCGGTTGTCATATTAAACTTTCGCCCCTATTCTCGCTGCTGTGCAGCATAACGTCGACCGGGCATAGTCGCCATGCGACTTTTGGACCGGGCAGCCAAATCATCGCAAGGACACCTCATGAAGTATATGGCCACATACGACTGGATGGAAAGCATTCGCAACACCAGCGAGTGGGCCGGTGCGTCGGCGCGCGCGTTGGCAAGCTATCCTGCCTTCGCGCTGTCGATGAACCCGATGATTGCCCTGACCGCCGCCTGGGGCGAAGTGGCCGAACGCAGCTTTGGCCGGATGGGCACAAGGCCCGGCTGGGGCATCCGGTCAATCGTAGGGCCGACCGGGCAGGATCATCTGGTCGACGTGACGACCGTGGTCGAAAAGGCCTTTGGCAACCTTGTTCACTTTGCAGTCCGCAGGCGCGAACCGATGGCGCGCAAGCTGTTGGTGGTGGCACCGATGTCGGGCCATTATGCAACGCTGCTGCGGTCAACCGTGACCAGCCTGTTGCCCGACGCCGAGGTTTATGTGACCGACTGGCACAATGCGCGTGACATTCCGGTCAGCGAGGGCAAGTTCGATATTGAGGATTACACGCTATACCTCGTTGAATTCATGCGCCATCTGGGACCCGACACTCATGTGATCGCCGTCTGCCAGCCCGCGCCCCTGACCTTGGCCGCGACAGCCTATCTGGCCGCTGAGGATCCAGATGCCCAGCCACGCACCCTGACCCTGATCGGCGGCCCGATTGACCCGGATGCTGCCGCCACCGACGTGACCGACTTTGGTCGCCGCGTGACCATGGGCCAGTTGGAGCAATCTGCAATTCAGCGTGTCGGGTTCAAGTACAAAGGCGCGGGCCGCTTGGTTTATCCCGGACTGATGCAACTGGCAGGCTTCATTTCCATGAACGCCGAACGCCACTCCAAAGCCTTTCGCGAACAGGTGATGCATGTCGTGCGCGGCGAGGCGTCCGATCACGACGCCCACAACCGTTTTTATGACGAATATCTGTCCGTGATGGACATGACGGCGGAGTTCTACCTGTCGACCGTCGAGCGCATCTTCAAAAACCGCGAAATCGCCCGGAATGAGTTTGTGGTCGGCGGCAAAAGGGTCGATCTGGCTGCGATAAAGCGCGTGGCAGTGATGACGGTCGAGGGGGAAAAGGACGATATCTCTGCCCCCGGGCAGTGTGTCGCGGCACTGGACATGCTTCCGGGCCTGCCAGACTCCAAAAAGGCCAAGCATCTGGAGCCTGACGCCGGTCACTACGGCATTTTCGCCGGGAAAAGCTGGCGTCTGAACATCCGCCCGCTGGTTTTGGGGTTCATCGACAAGCATTCCGCTTTGGCCAAGGATACCGCAGAGCCGGTTGCAGCTTCGAAGGTTCAGCCGGTCGCAGAACGGTTGGCAGAACCGGCCAAGATCAAGACCCTGCAGAAACCGACCGGGGTTGCGGCAAGGGCTGTTGTGAGGACCAAACCAAAGGCAGAAGCAAAAGTCGCGCCCGCCGCTGCACCATTGGCTGTCGTAACAGACCTGGCTGTCGTAAAAGACAAAGCACCCCAAACGCCTGCCGCAGTTGCAAAAGCGCCAGTCTTCGTGACACCGACGGTTGCTGCAGTTGTAAAAGCGCCTGTTGCAGCCGCTCCGGCGCCTGTCGCTATGGCCAAGTCTGCTCAACCTCAGTCGGTCGCCGCTGTACTGCAAGCACCTGTTGCGCCCACCGTTGTCGTGACAGCACCACAACCTCTGGCGGCAGTCGCTGCGCTTCAGGAATCGAAACTTGTGATGCCGGTTGCCGTCGTTCAGGAATCGAAACCTCAACCGGTAGCCGCAATGGTTCCGGCACCTCTCCCCAAAGCGCCTCTGTCGGTCGTTCAGGCACCGCAAACCCCAGCACCTGTTACGGCCGCAAAGGATGTGCCGCTGGAGACGCCCAAAACGGTGGAGCAGATTGCGGAGCCGGTCGTCGCTCAACTGCGCCAGCCTAAAAAGCCCTAAGCAGAAACTTCGGCCACGCTGGCCTCTATCAGTCGCAGGCAGTCGGGGGTGGAAAAGCGATGATCCGCCCCCTTCACCAGTGTCAGCCGGATGTCGGGCCCTTCGGCGTGGTTGAACAGGCGCAACGCGACCTCGGGCGGCACATCCGTATCGGCAGACCCCTGTAAAAACCGCGTTGGAAACGGCAGAATCAAGGGCTTGCGCAGCACCAGATTCGCCCGGCCTTGGGTGATCAGGGTTTGCGTGAAAACATACGGCCCTTCGGAATAGCCAGAAGGCCGCTCGATGCGGCCCGTCTTTGCCATCTCAACCCGTTCTGCCCCGGTCAGGCTGGGCAGCAGACTGTCCTCGGTAAAGTCGGGTGCGGCAGCAATCCCAACCAACCCGGCCAATCTTTCGGGGTTAGCGCGGGCCAAAAGCAAAGCGATCCACCCCCCCATCGACGATCCGACCAAGACCTGCGGGCCATTGGTCAAAGCCAGTGCGGCACTGGCATCTTCGAACCAATCACCGATCCCCAAAGCGTTGAAATGGCCGCCAGACTGGCCGTGACCGGCATAGTCAAATCGCAGGTAACCCCGGCCTTGCGCATGCGACCAAGCCTCCAACGCCAGCGCCTTGGTGCCGTTCATGTCGGACCGATAGCCGCCCAGAAAGATCACCCCCGGCCCCGTCCCCTTGGTCAGGTGGAAGGCCAGTTCGCGGCCTTGCGGCGTGGTCAGCTTTTGCATCGGTGGGTTCCGGGTCATATCGGCCATATCCGCCATCTTACGGCGCTGGCCAAGATTGACAACCGCAGGCCTTGCGGTCAGAACCCTGAAACGAACCCGCAACCGGGCGCTTTGTAGGCGCCAAACAGACGAGGAGAGGGCCATGTCCCACACGTCGCAGATTTCCCTGACATTCCCCGATGGTGCCCGCCGCGACTATTCCGCAGGTGTGACGGCTGCCGAAGTGGCGGCCTCTATCGCACCCGGTCTGGCCAAAAAGGCCATCTCCGCCTCGGTCAACGGCGCCCACTATGACCTGCAATGGCCGATCCTATCGGATGCCGCCATCGCCATCAATACCATGGCCGATGACGCCCCGGCGCTGGAGCTGATCCGTCACGACCTTGCCCACATTATGGCGCGCGCGGTTCAGGAAATCTGGCCCGACGTCAAAGTCACCATCGGACCTGTGCGCGACTACGGCTGGTTCTACGACTTTGACCGCAAAGAGCCGTTTTCACCCGAAGACCTTGGCCAGATCGAAACGAAGATGAAGCAGATCATCAACGCCCGTGATCCGGTAAAGACCGAAACCTGGGACCGCGCTCGTGCGATTGCCTTTTACGAACAACGCGGTGAGCCGTTCAAGGTCGAACTGATCAACCGCATTCCCGAAGGCGAGGACCTGCGAATGTATTGGCATGGTCCCTGGCAGGACCTGTGCCGAGGTCCGCATCTGCAAAGCACGGGCCAGGTTCCCGCCGATGCCTTCAAGCTGACCCATGTGGCGGGGGCGTACTGGCTGGGTGATGCGACGCGCCCGATGCTGCAACGCATCTACGGGGTTGCCTTCAAGAACCGCGACGATTTGAAAGCCCATCTGACCATGCTGGAAGAGGCCGGCAAGCGCGACCACCGCAAGCTTGGCCGCGAGATGGAGCTGTTTCACCTGCAAGAAGAAGCCCCGGGCATGGTGTTCTGGCACCCGAACGGCTGGCAGATTTACCGCAGCCTTGAGGATTTCATGCGTGGTCGTTTGCGCGCTGCCAATTACAAGGAAATCAGGACGCCGCAAGTGGTTGACCGCGTGTTGTGGGAGAAATCCGGCCACTGGGAAGCCTACCGAGAGAACATGTTCATCGTTGAGGTTGACGAGGACGGTGCCAAGGAAAAGCGCATCAACGCGCTGAAGCCGATGAACTGCCCGTGCCATGTGCAGGTCTTCAACCAAGGCCTGAAATCCTACCGCGACCTGCCGCTGCGTCTGGCGGAATTCGGGTCCTGCCACCGCTACGAATCGTCAGGCTCGATGCACGGTCTGATGCGGGTGCGCGGCTTCACTCAAGACGATGCGCATATCTTCTGCACCGAAAATCAGATCGAATCGGAATGTGCAGGCTTCATCGCCTTGCTGTCAGGGGTCTACCGCGACCTTGGCTTTGCAAAGTTCGACATCAAGCTTTCGACGCGGCCCGACGTGCGTGTCGGCTCTGATGCGGTGTGGGACAAGGCCGAAAGTGCCCTGATGGCAGCCATCGAACACCTTGGCCTGCCCTATCAGATCAACCCGGGAGACGGTGCCTTTTACGGCCCGAAACTGGACTTCAAGCTGACCGACGCGATTGGCCGTGAATGGCAGTGCGGCACATTTCAGGTCGACTTCAACACGCCGGTGCGCCTTGAAGCGGAGTATGTGGGCGAGGACGGTGCCAAGCACCACCCCATCATGCTGCACCGAGCAGTTCTTGGGTCTTTTGAACGGTTTATCGGCATCCTGATCGAAAACTACGCTGGTAAATTTCCGTTCTGGCTGGCCCCGCGTCAGATCGTCGTGGCCTCGATCGTGTCGGATGCCGACCCGTTTGTGCATGAGGTTGTGGCGGCCCTGAAGAAGGCTGGCGTGCGGGCCGAAGCCGATATCCGCAATGAAAAGATCAACTACAAAGTGCGCGAACATTCCTTGGGCAAGGTGCCGGTGCTGTTGGCCATCGGCATGAAAGAGGTGGAAGACCGCACGGTTTCGGTCCGCCGTCTTGGCGAGCAAAAGTCGGATACGATGACCCTGGATGCAGCCATTTCAGAGTTTGGCTTTGCCGCCCTGCCGCCCGCTGCTGACCCAGCCTAACCGCAAGTTGATTGGCTTGCGAGCCAGCAAAAAGCTAAGGTTGCCACAAACCAAGGAGTTCATGATGTCCGTCCCCTCAACAACTCTGGCTCTGGCGATCAGCGCGGCACTCGCGTCCTATGCCAGCACGGCACAGGCCGATCAGGCGCAGGAAAAGTGCTACGGCGTGGCTTTGGCTGGGCAGAACGACTGCGCAGCAGGTGCGGGCACAAGTTGTTCGGGCACCTCGAAGGTGGACTATCAGGGCAACTCCTGGAAGCTGGTCCCCACTGGCACCTGTCTGACGATGAACCTGCCCGCGATGATGGACGGAACGCCCAGAGTTGGCGCATTGACGGCGTTGCAGCGCGATCTGCCCCAAGGGTGACATGCTGCCGCTCCGCCCCGGAGTGGGCTTCAAACCCCAACACTTTCAAGACCTTGTGACCGATCCCGGCCCGGTTGGCTGGGTTGAGGTTCATGCAGAAAATTACATGGGCGCGGGCGGGCGGCCGCTGGCGCAGTTGCGCGAACTCGCTACGCATTTTCCGGTTTCAGTGCACGGCGTCGGCCTTTCCTTGGGCGGCAATGATCCGCTTGACCCTGACCATCTGCTGCGGCTGAAACGCCTGTGTGATGCCCTTCCGGCGGCGAGTTTTTCAGAGCATCTGGCATGGTCGACCCATGGCGACATTTGGATGAACGCGCTTTTGCCGCTGCCCTATGACAGCCAGACCTTGTCGCAGGTCGCAAGCCACATTGACCAGACTCAAACCTTTCTCGGCCGCAAACTGCTGTTGGAAAACCCGGCCTCGTATCTGACCTTTGCCGAAAGCACCTGGGATGAGGTTGATTTTCTCACCGAACTTGTCAGACGCACTGGTTGCGGGCTGCTGCTGGACGTGAACAACGTAATGGTGTCATCGGTCAATCTGCAGTTTGATGCGGGCGACTATCTGACCCGCTTTCCCCTTGCTTTCGTTGAGGAAATTCACGTGGCAGGGCATGAACAGGAACTGGATGATCAGGGCGTCTCGGTTCTGATCGACACCCACTCCGCCCCGGTTGCCGATGCGGTCTGGCGGCTGGTTGCGGATGTGGTGCGCCGTGCCGGGCCCAAGCCCATCCTGATCGAATGGGACAACGACGTGCCCGACTGGCCCGTAATGGCTGCCGAGGCAGGCCATGCCGCACGCCTGTTGGCCGCCGGATAATGACGCAGGACAGTTTTGCCGACGCCGTCTTTCAGGCTGGAAAAATTGCTGACCATCCGCGTCTTTCGGTCTATGCCAACGGCGTGACAAAAAGCCTCATCTCGGTGCTGGAAGCCGGGTTTCCCGTCATCCGGCAGCTTGTCGGGTCCGCATTCTTTGCCGAAATGGCGCTTATCTTTGTGCGCAGCCATCCGCCCAAATCGCGCATGATGATGCTGTACAGCACTGAATTTGCTGTATTTCTTCAAGACTTCCCCCCGGTCGCCACACTGCCCTATCTGCCTGACATGGCACGGCTGGAACAGGCCCTGCGCGAAAGCTATCATGCCGCCGATGCGCTGCCTATGGACCCTGATGCGCTGTCCGGTATGACCGAAACGCACCGCCTGCATTTCGCCCCAAGCCTGCGGATTGTGCGGTCAACCTGGCCGATCCTTGCCGTCTGGCGCGCGCATGTTGGCGGGATTGCGCCCAACGGTCCTGCGGATGTCGTGATCCTCCGCCCCGGCTTTGATCCCGCACCGCACGCTTTGCCGATCGGAGGCGCAACCCTGTTGGAGGCGCTGCTGTCGGGTGCAACCTTGGGTCACGCGCTGTCAATCTCCCCCCCTGAACTTGATCTTGCGGCGGTTTTAACCCTGTTATTGAACGAAAAAGCGCTGATTGGCCTGTCACAATAGCTGAAAAACCCGGTTTCCAAGGTTCAGGCTTGATTTTAGTTTAAGCTTTGGCATCATCACCGATGTGACGACCAATTTCTGACCGCCTCCCTTGTGTAGGCTTTGAAACATCTGGCCGCACGACCCGGAGCAATATCGCTTCGGGAGGGTTGAGAATGGGAGAAGCGGCATGCCGACGGGCACCGTGAAGTGGTTCAACGCGACCAAAGGTTATGGATTTATCGCACCGGACAATGGCGGCAAGGATGTGTTCGTGCACATCTCTGCGGTCGAACGCGCCGGGCTTAAGGGCTTGAACGAGAACCAGAAAATCGGGTTCGAGTTGCAGTCGGGCCGCGATGGCAAGGAATCCGCAGGCGATCTGCGCATCCTCTAAGCCGTTGTTTCAGCTTCGGTTTTGGCGTCCCAGCCGATGTACCAGGTTTCCCCGTCGGCGATGATGGGGCGCTTCATGACGGTGGGTTGGGCTGCAATCTGCGCCTCTGGCTCGCTTTCGCGCAGAAAGGCGGAAAAGCTGCGGTAGGTCGTGGACTGCTTGTTCACGGCCACGTCGCCGAATTCCTGCACGATGCGGCTAACCTCTTGTTCGGTCAAGGGATTTGCCCGAATGTCACGGAAGGTCACGTCCTTGCCAGCCGCTTGCAGCGCCTTTAGCGCCTTTTTGGTCGTGTCACAGGTTGATATTCCGTAAACGATCATAGCAGCCTCCGTTTTGCCGGATAAAGATCCGTTAAAGTGATTTGTGAAGACCGCCCTGTGAGGGTCTGAAAACGTTTGATATTCCGAAAAACGGCTGTCTTCAATCCGTCTTTATTGCGTCTTTATTCCGTCTTTACCGATTTTCGCACGGACTTGTCGAATCTCTACTTCTTGGTGCGCTCAGGCAGTATAACCAAGCGCTTTGACAATCGCCGCACCGGCCCATGCCGAAAATGCAGTTGCGACGGTGCCCCAGGTGACGTCTGCCATAACCATCTGCCACGACCAGTCTTTCAGCACCACCATGCTGGTGAATTCGTAGGTGCCGTAGGCGACCGCGCCCAGAACGGCGGCGGGCAACAGGGGCGAGGTGCCGTTTTTCAGCGCAGGCCATGAGATCAGGTAGATCACCCCAGCAGTGTAGCCGAGGTAAAAGATCGCGGCGGGCAAAAGCGGCGGGCTGTCGCGCATCAGGGGGCCGATGTGCGATTGGAACAGCGGCTGCATGACGAGAGTCAGCATGACGGCGTCAATTGCCAGCAGGATCACCGTTGTGGCGGCGTAAAGGATCATCAGGGTCATGGTCGCTCCTTGGCTGCGGTGTCAGCGTTTGAGGCGTGTACGGCTGACGGGCCGTGCCGGATGATGCAGTTGGGGCGATTTGCGCGGGACCCCGGCATTTTTGAAACGGTTTCTTAACCACGCTGGCCCAAGGTCAGGCCATGTCACGCGACACCCGCCCCAAGATGCCCGGAGCGACTGTGTTTTTCACAGTGAACCTTGCAGCGCGCGGGTCCGACCTTTTGATCCGCCATGTCGATATTCTGCGCGATGCCGCCCGTCGCACGAGGATCGACAAGCCCTTCCGGATTGACGCTTGGGTGGTCCTGCCCGACCACATGCATTGCGTCTGGACGTTGCCGGAGGGAGATGCGGATTATTCCAACCGGATGGGGATGTTGAAGGCCAGATTCTCACGCGAATTGGGTAGGTCGGGGGGTACCCCGACTCGTGCCGTGAATGACTACGGTGCTGTTGGCGGGCGCGTTCGGGCGGATGACGGGAGGAGAGTCGGGGTAACCCCCGACCTACGGACCGAATCCACGGTTTGGCAGAAGCGGTTTTGGGAGCATCATATCCGCGATCAAGCGGATTACGCATCGCATCTGCGGTATTGTTGGATCAATCCGGTGAAACACGGGTTGGTTGAGGAAGCGAAGGATTGGCCGTATTCGTCATATCACCGCGATGCGGTCCTGGCAGAGGGGTTGCATATGTAGGTCGGGGGTCACCCCGACTTGGGGGCGCATCAGGGAGACGCGGGGAGAGTCGGGGTAGCCCCCGACCTACCAAACCCCCTCAAACTCGCGCCATTCGCCTTTGCTCATGCCGCTGGTCTCTTGCGTCACGGCCTCCCCCTTCAACCGCCGTTGCAAGACCGCTATCGCCTTCGCACTTAACGTCACGCCGCCCATCCGGTAATCCTCGAATGCCGCATAGGCAATTGGCACCCAGTCGGCGACGACTTTGCAGATCGCTTCGGCGTAGACCCGGATTTCGTATTGGGCGTGGGGGTCGGCGCGCAGGCGGAGAAAGTGGAACAGGTTGTGCAGATCGACCTTCCAATACCACTGGGTGTAGATGTTGGCGGGCAGGTTCATGCGGGCCAGTTCCCGGGCGAGGCCTTGTTGCGGGGTGCCGTCGGGTTGGGTTTGCGACAACATCGCCTCGTAATGGTCATAGGCCGTGTTGGCGTCGGATTTCAGGAAGTCTAAAACGCGGGCGGCCTCTTCGCCCTGCAAAGTAGCTCCCCTGCCCTGATTGTTGACCGAGGATTGCGCGGCGAGGTGTTCTGGGGCGGGGATGTAGAACTCGCGGTCGAGGATGGAGTAGCGGGCGGAGTATTCGTTGACGTTGGCCATGCGGTGGCGGATCCACTGCCGTGCCACGAAGA
>JBBRKS010000013.1:0-46728 GCA_038231775.1 Rhodobacterales bacterium
AGCGCTGACCGCAGCAGGGTCGCCACAGGCCTGCGCGGGATCAGGTTGCCCTCACTTCGGTCGCTCATCAGCAGGATGGCGACAAGGGGAAAGCCGAACAGACCGGAAAAGAAGATGTTCTGAAACGGGCTGTAGCTGGCCCCCAGGTATTTTACGATCGCATCGGCGACGGCGTAAATGCCAAAGGACAAAAGCGCCAGAAGCGCGCCGTTCAGGTTCGATGGACGCGCCGACATGAAAGACCTGATTTTGGGGGTTTGGCAAATCGCCTGCCGCTGCCCTCGCGCCAAACCGGGTTGATTTCAAGGGCAATTCAGCCTTGCAGAAGGGATTTGACCGGGATCGAACGTCCGGCTGCCAGCAAAAGCGCCATACCGGCGGCGATGATGATGCCGATGCCAAAAGTGGTGATCAGGGTGGGCCGCTCTCCCCACAAAAGAAATGCCAGAATGCTGGCCCAGATGATCTGGCTGTACTGCATGGGTGCCACCACGATGGCCGGGGCGACCCGGTAGGCCGAGATGATGAACAAGCCGCCAGCCAGACCCAGCGCCCCCATCTGCACGCCAACCTGCCAATCGCTCGGCGACAAAGGATGCCAGACAAAGGGCATGACCAGCCCGGCACCGATGATCTGCGCAAGGACCGGATACAACAGGATCACGCCAGCCTTCTCGCGGTGGCCGATCTTGCGCAGGATAAGCGAGTTCAACGCCCCGGTGGTCGCCCCGCAAATCGCGGTCAGGTGGGCCAGCTGAAAGTGGGTGGTCGCTGGTTGCAGCGCGATCAGCACTCCACCAAACCCCGCCATGATGATCGTGCCACGCAAAGGGTCAATCGGTTCGCCCAGCAGGGGCCATGCAAGGACAGTGATCATCAGCGGCATGGTGAAAAAGATGGCGTAGCATTGCGCGAGCGGCAGGTGCGTGAAGGTATAGGTCACAAAAGCGCTGCCAAACAGGGTCACCACCACCCGAAGTGCGGTCAGCCCGGGCAGTCTGGGACGCAGGCTTGCCCGACGGTCTTGCCAGAAGATCTGCGCCAGAATGAACGGCAAGGTGCAGACCGCCGCAAAGAACATCACCTGAAACGAGTTCAGATCATGACCCAACGCTTTGATCGAAACATCAGAGCAGGCATAGGCGCAAAATGACGCCAGCGACAAAAGCGCGCCGCGCAGGGGTTGGGAAGATTGGACCATGGCCGCACCATAGGCAACGACTGCACGTCAAACGCGCCCGTACCCGTCACGGACGCGTCGCTTTCTTGATAAAATTTTACCTACAGGCTCGCCTCAAGTGCTGCGATCACGGCGTCACCCATTTGGGTGGTGGTCACCGGGGTGCCGCCTTCGGGACCCATCAGGTCCGCGGTGCGCACGCCGCCCGCCAGCACCTTTTCGACAGCTTTTTCAACGCGGGTCGCTTCGTCGCCCATATCAAAGCTGTAGCGCAGCGCCATCGCGAACGACAGGATACAGGCGATCGGGTTGGCCTTGCCGGTGCCTGCAATGTCGGGGGCAGAGCCGTGGACAGGTTCATACAGCGCCTTTGGGCGGCCATTGGCTTGCGGCAAACCGAGGCTGGCCGAGGGCAACATGCCCAGCGATCCGGTCAGCATGGCGGCCATATCGCTGAGGAGGTCGCCAAACAGATTGTCGGTCACAATGACGTCGAACTGCTTGGGCCAGCGGCACAGCTGCATGGCACCCGCATCGGCGTACATGTGAGTCAGGGCGACGTCGGGGTATTCCTTGTCGTGGATTTCCTGCACGACTTCGCGCCACAGGATGCCCGATTCCATCACATTGGCCTTCTCCATCGAGCAGACCTTGTTGTTGCGCTTGCGGGCCAGTTCAAAAGCTGACCGCGCCACACGGGCGATTTCGGATTCGGTGTAGCGTTGGGTGTTGATGCCAACCCGCTCATTTCCCTCAACAAAAATCCCGCGAGGTTCGCCGAAATAGACACCAGAGGTCAGTTCGCGGACGATGACGATATCCAGACCAGCGACAACTTCTTTCTTCAGGCTGGAAAAATCGGCCAACGCGTCAAAGCACTGGGCCGGGCGCAGGTTGGAAAACAGGTCCATTTCCTTGCGCAGACGCAGCAGGCCGCGTTCAGGTTTGACAGAAAAATCAAGCTTGTCGTAGGCCGGGCCGCCGACTGCCCCCAGCAGAACACAGTCCGCCTCTTGCGCCTTGGCCATCGTCGCATCCGTCAACGGCGTGCCATGCGCGTCATAGGCGCAACCACCGACAAGGTCCTCGGACACATCGAAGGTGATGCCGCGCTTGGCGTCAAACCAGGTGATGATCTTTTTGACCTCGCCCATGACTTCCGGGCCGATGCCGTCACCGGCGAGGATGAGGATTGAGGGATTGGCCATGGCGGGCTCCTGTCTATTGGTCGCGATTGGCCTAGCGGGTGGGGGATGCGGGGTCAAGCGGGCCCGGTTCGTTCAGCCTTGGTTAAAGCGCGGAATTCATGGGCCAGATGATCCATGACGCGGCGGATGCGGGCGTTTTGGCGCAACGCCTCGGGGGCGGTCAGCCAGACCGGCAAGGCAGGCAGCAGCAGGAAAGGTGCCACACGCTCCATCAGCGCATCCGCATCACCGATGACCGTCTGGGCCACTCCAAGACCGCAGCCAGCACGCACAAGGCTCCAATACACCAGTTGGTCATCGCAGCGCACGGCGAAATCCTCGCGCCGACGGGTCAGACCAAGATGGGTCAGCACCCGCAGTTGCAGGTCTGACTGGTCCATTCCGACGATGTCAAACCGCGCCAGATCCTCTAGCGAGGTGGGGCGACCATGGCGGTCAAGAAGGTCTTTTGTCCCGTACAACGCCATCGGCAAATCGGTCAGATGGCGGGTGACGACGTCGTTTTGCGTTGGCCGGTACATGCGCAAGGCGATATCCGCCTCACGGAACAGCAGGTTTTCGGTTGAGTCACTGGGGACAAGTTCAATCTCGATTCCCGGTTCTGCCTGACGAAGCCGGGCGATCATCGACGGTAAAAGGTAGTGCGACACGACGCGGCTGGCGGTCAGGCGTACCGTGCCCGTCAACGTCTCTTGCCGACCCGCCGCGATCAGGGACACCTGTGCCGCCGCCTGCCGCATTGCACTTGCCGCCGGTATCAACGCCAAAGCTGCATCGGTCGGCGCCAAGCCCTTGGCAATGCGAGTGAAAAGCGGGGTGGACAGTGCAGCCTCCAGCTCTGCCACATGGCGGCCCAGAGTGGGTTGGCTTAGGTTCAACGCCCGCGCCGCCGCCGAAAGAGAGCCGGTTTCAGCCACGGCTAGGAAGGATCGGTACAGGGTCCAGTCGATATTTTCCATTCAATATTGAATACCTGACCTTTGGATTTCGGCAATACCCATACGCGTCCGATAGGGTCATCTTTGGCACATCAACCAAGGATGGAGATGATCATGGGTAAGGTAGTGCTGGTTCTGGGGGCTTCGGGTCTGTTTGGCAGCCATGTCGCACGGGCGTTTGGGGCGGCTGGGTGGCAAGTGCGCAAATATCAGCGCGGCACCGATATGAACGCGGCGGCAATGGGCGCGGATGTGGTCGTGAACGGCCTGAACCCGCCAAAATATCACGACTGGGACCGGATCATTCCGGCCACCACGGCTCAGGCGATAGCGGCAGCCGAGGCTGCGGGGGCGACCCTCCTGGTCCCCGGGAGCGTCTATGTTTACGGGCGTCAAGCGGGGCCGTGGGGTCCGGATACGCCGCACATTCCGGCCGTACGCAAGGGAGCGATCCGGGTGGCGAGTGAGGCGCAGTACGAGGCCGCCAGCCAGCGCGGCGTGCAGGTCATCATCCTGCGCGGTGGCGATTTTCTAGCGCCAGACGCCCCGAACAGCTTTTGGAACATGATGACGCTAAAGGGTCTGGCGAACGGAAAAATCACCAGCATGGCAGCGCCGGGCGTCAAACGCGCCTATGCCTATCTGCCGGATATGGCGCGGATTGCTGTGGCTTTGGCCGACAAACGCGCAGATTTGCCCGCGTTTTTCGACTTGCCGTTTGCCGGTTACACGCTGTCGACCGCCGATCTGAAGGCGCATCTGGAACGGCTGACGGGGTTGGACTTGGCGATCACGCGGTTCGGCTGGTGGCAATTGACGCTGCTGTCCCCGGTCTGGGAACTGGCGCGTGAGTTGCGTGAGATGCGCTATCTGTATGATCTGTCTCATGAAATTGACGCTGGGCCGCTGGCGCGCAGCTTGCCCGACTTTCGCTCGACACCGCTGGACACCGTCTTGCGCGAACACATCGCCCATCTGATCCCGGCTCAGGGTAAGGTCAGCCTGGCCCAGACCGGACGGTGAGTTGAGGCTGCAGCGACGGTGGCCTGAAACGGGTCACTGTCGGGCAGCCAAAGAACGCCCGTTTGGCTGACAGCAATGTCACGCGAGGGGATGATGTAGTCCAACCGCAACCCGGCACCGCTTTTCAGAACAGCCGTGTCAAGTGCTGCGTCGCCGTTTTGATGCGGGTCTGTATGGCCAGAGGTGCTGCGGGGAGCGGGGTTCTGCACCTCTGGTCGCGCCAGAAGTTCAAGCAAAGCGTGCGGTTTTCCGTCACCATCCACCGTGTCAAGATTGGCGAGACCCATGATCACAAAGGGTTTTTCCGGGGACGCGAAAGCTCCGGTCTCGGGCGGGATTTGCGGCAGGGTGCCGTCAAGCAGGTGCAGCCACAGGGCGGTTTCATCGGCATTGCGTCGGCCATTGCGATCCTCTGGCCCATCAAAAACCGGCGGCGTGGCGGACCAGACCAGAAGGCGCAAGGTCTTGCCAGAGCCGTAAATCACCGGCACTTCGTAGTGGCCTGCGGTGGACAGCCTTTGCAGCAACCGCGCTTCTGGTGTCAGATCGGGCGGCAGATCGGCGCCGGGAAGGTCCTTCCACAGCGCCTCTGTGAAGTCGCGGATATGTGACCTATCAAAGGGATAGCGTGATAGAATCGCCATCCCCGACTGGCCCGCAAAGCGCCCATAGGCCTGCGCGTCGCGTGGGCCGCCGAGCATGCCATCATGGTTCAGGTCAAGCCCGGTCGGAATGCCGGTGTTCGGCCTTAGCCCAAGTTGATCGGCGTAAGTCAGTCCTTTTTCGGCCAACCGCCGACGCAAGGCCGAAAGGGCGGCGCTGTCGTAATCATAGTCGAAATTGGTCAAGACCAGCACATCGGCGTTCAACCGCACGATGACGTCAGTGCCCTGCTCTACCCTTGGGTCATCGGCTTTTTGCAGGTGCTGTAACAGGATACCGGGGCCAGAATCGGAAAACCCGCTGGCATAGGTTGCAACCGTCAGGTCAAAGGCGAGCGCCAGCCCAGGAAGGATCGCCAAAATCAGACCGGCGCATATTGCCCATCCAGCGCCAAAACGCCTGCGGCATGACGGCGCGCCAGAATCATTTCGGCGACCCGGCCCATCGCAATGCCGCGCATGAACAGGCTGGCAGGTAGAAAGGCCCATAGCGTCATCGTCCATATCATCGTCTGAGGGGAGGTCAGCCCGAAAGGCTGGAAGCCGACCGAAGCTATTTCTACCATAGCGGGAATGATGAAAGGCAAAAGAAAGCCAAGCGCGATGTTGACGCGGGCATCGCGGCGCAGCCGGGCTACGACATCGCCGCCCGAGGTCGGGTCAAACGTCGGCAGATTGACCCAGACGTTGAACGGCCTGTCCCTGCGGGGCCAGCCGCCCAGTCGCAGAAGAATGACAAAGAATGCCAGTGAAATCAGAGATATAAGATAAGACATGCCGGCGGCAGTTCTGACCGCGCCGATCTGGGCATCCGATGCGTTGCCCGCCAGCATCAGGGTGGCCAACCGGACCGGGCTGTAGGGAAAATCCATCGAAATGCCGATCAGGGCGCCGACGGCATGGATCAGCTCTGTCAGGGTTGATGGATGCACGCGGCCCCGTTCGATGGCAGACAGGCAGAAAACGGTGACAAACAGCATCAGAAAACGCACGCGGTTGAAGGGCGGCGCGTCACGAAACTCTACGAGACCGGGGTAGACTGCGTTGTATTCCACAAAGGTCAGCGCCGCCAGAAACAGAGCCACCAAGGCTACCATCTGTTGAGTGTCGGCCCGTCCATCGGCCAAAAGTACGGTCGGCGTGGCGACGACAAGCATCACCATGACAGACCGCATCGACGCGCCTGCTAGCCGCGAAATCACTGCGCCCGTACCCCTCTGCCAGACGGACATGGTGCTTTGCCATGCCCTTGTTCCAGCGCCGTCCCACATATTGTGGCGGATTGCCTCAATCTTGCCCAAATTGTGCCTTCTTTCGGTTGGCCTCGCAACACTCACCTGCATAGGGCCCTGCAAGCGTGGCACTTTCTGGGTTCAGGTGTTGCAGGATTGAATCAATTTTGAGTTAACAAAAAGGCCGACCGGGGGTGAGTTCCTCGGTCGGCGCAAGATGTTGTGGTTATTGGCTTTTCAGGTGCTAATGGCTTCAGGCCCAGGGTCGCAAAGCGGTGGCCTTCTTTTCAAAGCTGTCGATCGCGGACACCTTTTCCATCGTCAGGCCGATGTCATCCAGGCCGTTGATCAGGCAATGCTTGCGGTGGCTGTCGACGTCGAACGGAAAGACGCGGCCATCTGACGTGGTGACGGTTTGCGCCTCCAGATCAATGGTTTGGCGGGCGTTTGCGCCTTTTTTGGCGTCGTCCATCAGGTCATCAATCACCTCTTGCGGCATGACAATCGGCAAAATTCCGTTCTTGAAGCAGTTGTTGTAGAAGATGTCCGCAAAGGAGGTCGAAATCACGCAACGGATGCCAAAATCCAGCAAGGCCCACGGTGCGTGTTCACGTGAAGAACCGCAGCCAAAGTTATCGCCCGCCACAAGAATCTGAGAATGGCGGTAAGCGGGTTGGTTCAGGACAAAGCCCGGAATCTCTGCTCCATCCTGAGTATAGCGCATTTCGTCGAACAGGTTCTTGCCAAGACCGGTGCGGGCGATGGTCTTGAGGAACTGTTTGGGGATAATCATGTCGGTGTCGATGTTGACCAAGGCCATCGGGGCTGCGATTCCGGTCAGTTTGGTGAATTTTTCCACGTTCGTTTCCAATCTGTGACCACAAGGCGCGTTGCCTTGCGTTGTGTCTTCATTCCGTCTTCCTTTTGTCTTCATTTCATAAAGACAAAAGCCCCCCCGGCCGGAAAGCCGGGGGCGGCAGGTCACACTGTTTCGGCCATCATCTCACGCACATCGGTCAGATGACCGGTGATTGCGGCATCCGCTGCCATGGCGGGCGACAAAAGGTGGGTGCGGCCTCCACGTCCCTGACGGCCTTCGAAGTTGCGGTTGCTTGTCGCGGCACAGCGTTCCTGCGGGGCCAGTTGGTCGGGGTTCATCGCAAGACACATCGAACACCCTGCCAGACGCCATTCAAAGCCAGCGTCGATGAAAATCTGCGCCAGACCTTCTTCTTCGGCTTGGGCACGCACAAGGCCCGAACCCGGAACAACCATGGCGCGTTTGACCGAGATTTTATGCCCCTTCAGGATGGCCGCCGCAGCCCGCAGGTCTTCAATCCGTCCGTTGGTGCACGAACCGATAAACACGGTGTCGATCTTGATATCCGACAGCTTTTGACCGGGCGTCAGGCCCATATAGTCCAGCGAACGCTGAACCGCCTCGACCTTGCCACCGTGGAAATCGGAGGGCGAGGGAACCACGCCGGTGATCGGCAGCACATCTTCGGGTGAGGTGCCCCACGTGACGACCGGGGCGATGTCTTCGCCTTTCAGGGTGATCACCTTGTCCCAATGGGCGTCGGCATCGGAAAACAGGGTTTTCCAATAAGCAACTGCAGCCTCCCAAGCAGCCCCTTTCGGGGCATGGGGGCGGCCCATGCAATAGGCGTAGGTCTTTTCATCCGGGGCGATCAGGCCAGCACGGGCACCGCCTTCAATGGCCATGTTGCAGACGGTCATGCGGCCTTCCATGGAAAGCTCGCGGATCGCTTGACCGCAATATTCAATGACATAGCCGGTGCCGCCTGCGGTACCCGTAGCACCGATGACGGACAGGGTGATGTCTTTGGCGGTAACCCCGGGGCGCAGGCTTCCGGTGATTTCCACCTTGAAGTTCCTGGCCTTGCGCTGGATCAGGGTTTGCGTTGCCAGCACGTGTTCGACTTCAGAGGTGCCGATGCCGTGGGCGAGTGAGCCGAACGCGCCGTGGGTCGCGGTATGGGAGTCTCCACACACCACAGTCATTCCCGGCAGGGTCCAGCCCTGTTCGGGGCCGACGATGTGGACGATGCCTTGGCGGACGTCGGACACCGGATAGTAGTGGATGCCGAAATCCTTGGCGTTCTTGTCAAGCGCATTGACCTGGATGCGCGAATCCTCGGTCATCGTCGCCGCATTGGCGCGGTCCAGCGTGGTGGGGACGTTGTGGTCCGGCACGGCGATGGTCTTGTCGGGGGCGCGGACCTTGCGGTTGGTCATGCGCAAGCCTTCAAAGGCCTGCGGGCTGGTCACTTCGTGGACCAGATGGCGGTCGATGTACAAAAGACAGGTGCCGTCTTCGGCTTGGTCAACCAGATGGTCGTCCCAGATTTTGTCGTAAAGCGTGCGAGCGGTCATGGCTCTTCCTGATGTTTGGGAATGCGGGAAATCGGAATCGGGGCTTTGACGGCCCAAAACAGCCGATCAGGCCCGCGCCAGCACGGAGCGGTACGCCTGATGAAACCGCCAAGGCAGGCGGTCGTGGTCGGCAATGTCGAAAAACCGGATCATAGCGCGGCTTTTACGCGGTTCTGCGATTTCTGGCAAGCAAACACTGGGATGGGTCGCGTTAGAACCGGGCGAATTTGCCTTGGTCAATTTCACGCTCACGACATTCAAGGTCGTAAAGGCTGACGGATTGGTTCAGGTAGGCCAATTCCATCTCGTGACGGGTGCGGCGGGGCGGGAAAAGGGCGCGTAACAGGGTCATTTCAGTCTCCATCTATCCTCCCGCTGCCAATATGCTGCGCTGCGGCATATGGTGCAAGTGCCGGGGATGGCTTACTGACATGCACCGGGCGCATAGCTTCGGCATAGGCCAATGCTTGCGCAAGACAGAGGCGGGTGTGGTCAAACCGACGTGCCATCCCATATGACAGGGAGGAGGCCCATCATGCAGATCAAACGCCTTTTCGCCCTTTTGGCTTTGGGACTTGCGGGGCTTGCCGCCGGGGAGACTGCCATGGCTGACACCTACAAATCCAGCGAAACGCCGAAATACACGGTGGACCGCGTCGATGGCGCGATTGAGGTGCGCGATTATGCGCCCCGCATCATGGCAGAGGTCAGCGTGACGGGGTCGCGGTCGGCGGCGATCAATGCGGGGTTTCGCGAGCTTGCGGCGTATATATTCGGCGCAAATGAAGGCGGGGCGAAGGTGGCGATGACCTCTCCGGTCGTGCAGGTGCCGGGTGAGACGATTGCGATGACCACGCCGGTGACGCAAATGGGGCGCGACGGCAACTGGCTGGTGCAGTTCATGATGCCGTCAGAATATACGCTGGCGACCTTGCCGCGACCCAAGGACGATCACATCCGCCTTGTGCCCATCGCTGGCAACCGGCAGGTGACGTTGCGGTTTTCGGGGCTGGCGGGCGAAAGCGTACTGGCGGCCAAAGAGGGCGAGTTGCGGTCCTGGGCGCGGGGGCAGGCGTTCACCGTCAAGGCCGGGCCGTTCTACTATTTCTACGATCCGCCGTGGACGCTGCCATGGAACCGGCGCAACGAAGTGGCATTCGTGGTGCAATAGCTTGCCTTGGCGGTGATTCGCCGCTATGCGCGCCGACTTGTCCCTTGACCGTGCCTTCATTGAGGTTTCACCCCCTGAATGCTATGCTGCGGCCAAACCTTGCGCCGGGGTCTGATCGGTGCCTTTCGTTGGAGGACGCTGTCCTGACCCATTCTGACCCTGCGACCGGCTTGCCGGTCGGGCCGCGTCCCGCACGTGTTGCCACCGCCCCAAGCTATTCGTCCGAAGACGTGCTGGAAACCGTTCTGGCCTCGCTTGATGATGACAAGGCCGAAGATGTCGTCCAGATCGACCTGCGCGGCCGGTCTGACGTGGCCGATTACATGGTGATCTGCTGTGGGCGGTCGTCGCGCCAGGTCGCCTCGATTTCTGACAAGCTGTCGGACCGTCTGAAGGAAAAGTTCCGGATGGGCGCCAAGATGGAAGGCAAGGAAACCGGCGATTGGGTGCTGATCGACGGGTCTGACGTGATCATCCACGTCTTCCAGCCTGAAGTGCGCGAGTTTTACCAGCTGGAAAAGATGTGGATCGAGTCTGGCACGCATCGGACCGACATCGAAACGCCGGTTTGATCAAGGCGGGTTGAGGTGCGGCTGCATCTGATCGCGGTGGGGCGGCTGCGGGCCGGGCCAGAGCGTGATCTGGTGCAGGATTATCTGCAAAGGTTTGACCGGACCGGGCGGCCCCTTGGGCTGGGCCCGGTTGTTTTGCACGAGGTTGAGGACAAGAAAAGCCTTGGCATGGCGGCTGAGGCTGAACTTTTGGCCCGCGCCGTGCCTGCCGGGGCCGTGCTGGTGACACTGGATGAACGTGGGCGGGTCATGTCCTCACCCGAGTTTGCGGCGATGCTGGCGGGCTTTCGCGATCAGGCGCGTGAGGTGGCCTTTGTGATCGGCGGGGCGGACGGGATTGATCCGGGCTTGCGGGCACGGGCCGAGGTTTCGGTCAGTTTCGGCGCGATGGTTTGGCCGCATCTGCTGGTGCGGGTGATGCTGGCTGAACAGTTGTACCGGGCGGCGACGATTTTGGGCGGCGGACCCTATCACAGGGTGTGATATGCTGGGGATAACACACGTGTTATGCTGCCTACCACATTGATATAAAAGTATTTCGCAAATTTTGTTAACCTTTTGGTAACCCGGATATCACGGGACGGGCCCCAATTTTTCTGCGAAAAATTGGGGGCTGGTGCGGACCGGGGGCGGATTGCTCTGCAGCCTTCGGGCTTATAGAACAGCGTTACGTTTTAAGGGGACCGCACCATGACCACGCCCAAACCCGTTGTTCTGTGCATTCTGGATGGCTGGGGGATTGGCAGCAACCCGGCGGTTTCGGCCCCGGCTTTGGCGCATGTGCCGAACTTCAACCGGATTTGGGCGACATGCCCGCATTCAACGCTGACCACCTTTGGGCCGGCTGTGGGCTTGCCGACCGGGCAAATGGGAAACTCGGAAGTCGGGCATACCAATATTGGCGCCGGTCGGGTGATTGCGATGGACCTTGGCGCCATTGATCTGGCGATTGAGGACGGGTCTTTCGCCAAGAATGATGCCGTGGTGGCGTTCATTGACAAGCTGAAGGCCAGCGGCGGGACTGCGCATCTGATGGGGGTTGTGTCGGATGGCGGCGTGCATGGCCATCTCAACCACATGCTGGCGGCCACCCGGGCGATTGCGGCGGCAGGCGTGCCGGTCGCCGTGCACGCCATCACCGACGGGCGCGATGTGGCGCCGAACTCGGCTGCGGAATTTATTGAGGCGCTGATGGTGTCGCTGCCCGAGGGGGCGAGGGTCGCCACGGTGATCGGGCGCTATTGGGCGATGGACCGCGATACACGGTGGGAGCGGGTTGAGCGGGCCTTCTGCGCCATGGTGAAGGCCGAAGGCGAACATGCGGTCACCCCGCCAGACGCCGTGATCGCGTCTTACGCCAAGTTCGAAATGGATGAATTTATCGCCCCGACGGTGATCGGCGACTATCAAGGCGCCAAGGACGGCGACGGGTTTTTCTGCCTGAACTTCCGGTCAGACCGGGCGCGTGAGATTATGGCAGCCCTGGCGGACCCCTTGTTTGACGGGTTTGAAACCGGCAAGCGCCCGGTCTGGGCGGCTTTGCTGGGCATGGTGGAATATTCGGACCGCGCGAACGGCTATCTGGGGTCGGCCTATCCCAAACGATTTATTCCCAACACGATCGGCGAATGGGTTGCCAATCATGGGCGGACCCAGTTCCGGCTGGCCGAGACGGAAAAATACCCGCATGTCACGTTCTTTCTGAATGGCGGGCGCGAGGTGCCTTATGTCGGCGAAGAGCGTTATGTCGCGCCCTCACCCAAGGTTGCGACTTATGATTTGCAGCCAGAGATGTCGTCGGTCGAGGTGTCGGATCATTTGGTGCTGGCGATTGAAAAGGGCTATGATCTGATCGTGGTGAACTTTGCCAATCCGGATATGGTGGGCCATACCGGCAGCCTTGCGGCGGCGATTTTGGCCTGCGAGGCGGTCGATGTTGGCTTGGGCCGCGCTTTGGTCGCGTTGGATAAGGTGGGCGGGGCGATGATTGTCACGGCGGATCATGGCAATTGCGAGTTGATGGTCGATCCTGTGACGGGCGGGCCGCACACGTCGCACACGGTGAACCCTGTGCCGGTGATTTTGGTCGGCGGGCCTGCGGGGGCGGTGTTGCGCAGTGGCGGGCGGCTGGCCGATCTGGCACCGACCTTGCTGGCGCTGATGGGGCTGGCGCAACCGGTTGAGATGACGGGAAAGAGTTTGCTTCTGGCATGATCAGGTGGATTGCCCTTGGCGTGATGCTTGCGACCTCTGCTGCCGCGCAAGAGGTTGCGGGCGATGTGGCCAAGGCTGCCGCCAAGGCGTCGGTGGCGCTGCAAGCCTCGGTTCAGGGGTTGCAGGCGGCGGTGGGGGCCAAGGACCGGGTTGCAGCGCTGACCAAAACGATCCGCGCCTATGAGGGCGGGTTGGCGGCCCTGCGCGAGGCGATGCGGCAGGCAGAGTTGCGCGAAAGCACGCTGACCTTGCAGTTTCAAACCAAACGCGGGCAGTTGTCGCGGCTTTTGGGCGTGCTGGCAGGGCTGGAGACCGATGAGGGACCCTTGCTGCTGCTGCACCCGGATGGGCCGTTGGGCACTGTGCGGTCAGGGATGATTCTGGCCGACGTGACGCCTGCTTTGCAGAAAGAGGCGGCAGCGTTGCGGCAGGATCTGACCGAATTGCGCGATTTGCGGGCCTTGCAGACCGGAGCGCAGGCGACTTTGGCCGAGGGGCTGGGGCGGGTTCAGGTCGCGCGGGCGGCTTTGTCACAAGCGATTTCGGACCGCACCGCCTTGCCCAAACGGTTGACCGATGATCCGGCGGCGTTGAAGGCGCTTTTGTCCAGTGCAGACACACTCGATGCGTTTGCTGCGGGCCTTTCCCAGAAAAGCACGACGGTTCAAGGCTTTGCCGAGGCGAAGGGCAGTTTGGACTGGCCGGTTCTGGGGCGGATTTTGCTGCGGCCGGGCGAAACCGACAAACATGGCGTCACCCGGCCGGGCGTTGTTCTGGCCACACGGCCGCTGGCTTTGGTGACCGCCCCCTGGGCTGCGACGGTGCGTTACCGCGGACCGCTGCTTGACTACGGAAATGTGATGATCCTTGAGCCCGCAGAAGGCTATCTATTGGTTCTTGCGGGCCTTGATCAGGTCTATGGCGATGTGGGCGATGTGGTGTCACAGGGAGATGCGCTGGGATTGATGGGCGGGACAGAGGCGAAGGCCGCCGATATCCTGTTGCCTGCCGATCCAAGCTCTGGTGCAAGTGACAGCGAAACGCTTTATGTGGAACTGCGCAATCTGGGCCAACCCATCGACCCGGTGGAATGGTTCGCGGCAAACGAGGAATAGACTGGAATGAACAAGGTTCTGATGGCCGCTTTGGGCGGTACGGTGGCCGGCGCGCTGATCGTCACGCAATTCGCGGGGCCGCTGATCGCGCAAGAGGCGAACCAGAATGCCTCGGTCTATCAACAACTGGACCTGTTCGGCGATGCGTTTGAACGCATCCGGGGCCAGTATGTCGAGGCGCCCGACAGCCAGAAGCTGATCGAGGCGGCGATCAACGGCATGCTTTCAAGCCTTGACCCGCATTCCAGCTACATGAACGCCAAGGACTATGCCGCGATGCAGGTCCAGACGCATGGCGAGTTTGGCGGCCTTGGCATCGAAGTCACGCTGCAGGATGGTTATATCAAAGTCGTCTCACCCATCGACGGCACCCCGGCGGACAAGGCTGGTATCAAGACGAACGATCTGATCATCAAGGTCGATGGCAAGGCGGTCAACGGGCTGACGATGGATCAGGCGGTTGATCTGATGCGCGGGCCGATCGGGTCCGAGGTGGTGATCACCGTGGTGCGTGAGGGGACCAAGGACCCGTTCGATGTGTCAATCATCCGCGACACCATCAAGGTGGCGGCGGTCAAGGGCCGGGTTGTCGGCGATACGATTGTGCTGCGCATCACCTCATTCACCGATCAGACCTTTAGCGGGCTGCAGACGGAACTGAAAAAGGCAGCGGATGCGGCGGGCGGGCTGGACAAGGTCAACGGCGTGGTCCTGGACTTGCGCAACAACCCCGGCGGGCTGCTGATGCAGGCGGTTGAAGTGTCGGACGCCTTCCTGAATGAGGGGGAGATCGTGTCAACCCGGGGCCGCAACCCGCAAGACAACGAACGTTTCAACGCGACCAAGGGCGATCTGACCAACGGCAAACCAGTCGTGGTGCTGATCAATGGCGGGTCAGCCTCGGCGTCCGAGATTGTGACAGGGGCCTTGCAGGATCATCACCGCGCGATTGTGGTGGGCACCAAAAGCTTTGGCAAAGGGTCGGTCCAGACGATCATTCCGGTGCGCGGCGATGGTGCGATGCGGTTGACGACGGCGCGGTATTACACGCCGTCGGGGCGGTCTATTCAGGCTTTGGGCGTCATGCCCGACATCGTGGTGAACCAACCACCGGTTGATCCGAACGCCAAGCCTGCGGAGCCGGCCAAGGACGCCAACAAGATGACCTCTGAGGCCGATCTGAATGGCATCCTGTCAAATGACTCGATGACCGATGACGAGAAAAAGCAGTTGGAGGTGGATCGGGCGCGCACGGAAGAGGCATCGAAACTGCGCGATGACGACTTCCAACTGGCCTATGCCATCGACATCCTGCGCGGCTTGGCTGCCGTGGAAGTGAAACCTTGAGCGAACTGCCCTACCGCCCTTGTGTGGGCGTGACATTGATCAACCCTGCGGGGTTGATCTTTGCCGGGCGGCGGGTGGACGGGGCTGCCTCGGGTGGGGCGGATGCGTGGCAGATGCCGCAGGGCGGGATTGATGCGGGCGAAAAGCCCAAGGTCGCAGCCCTGCGCGAGTTGGGCGAAGAGACCGGAGTGACGCCCGATCTGGTGGAGTTTGTCACCAAAACGCCGGGCTGGATGACATATGACCTGCCGCCCGACTTGCTGGGCAAGGTCTGGGGCGGCAAGTTCAAGGGCCAAAAGCAGCGTTGGTTCCTGTACCGGTTCAAAGGTCTGGATGATCAGGTCAACATCCTCCAGCCGCATCAGGAATTTGCCGAATGGCGCTGGATTTCAGCCAAAGACATGCTGGCGGCCATCGTGCCCTTCAAACGCGCGGTCTATCAGCAGGTCATCGACGCTTTCGCCAGCCACCTCGGCTAAGGGGTCCGGCGGCAGGTTAAGCGCCTTGCGCCAGAAATCGGGCGTGGTGATTTCGGGATAGCGGGTTTGGTACAGGGTTTGCAGGCTTCGGTACGACAGCACCGTACGCAGATACAGTGCCACCATCCGGGCCAGAACCTGCACGGCCCGCAGGTTTGACCGGCGCGTTACATAGGCCTTGTCGCGCGCGGCATTGAGGAACGTCAACTGAACCGAGCCCCAGAACGCATCGGTATGGCCGCGCTGCCACGCCGGAATGATGCGCTTGCTGCCCCACAGACCGAAAAAGGGCAAAAAATGGCCGTTCAGCGACCACGGATAGAACTTGCGGCGGGCATGCACCTTGCCATCAAGAAAACCAGCGCGGTGTTTGAGGTCAACCTGAGCCACCGGGCGCCATACCTCAGTCTTGGTCAGGGCCTTGATCGCGGCGCGGGGCGTTGCGGCATCGGCGTTGGTGGCAAAGTAATCGGGGCCTTTAAGAACATCGGCCCATGCCATCAAGATCGCCTCGATGGATTCATATTGGAATTTCACAAGGTTACGGCGGAAGAAGGTCAGCCCGATGCCGGCCAGCGCCAACCGCCCCAGCGCCATGTTGTCCAGCGTCAGATGATGGACCATGTGGCTGCGCAGGTCGAGATACCAGTTCAGCGGCGATTCCTTGTCAACGAAATCTTCAGCAAACGAGACGACTCCGTTCAGCGTGGTGATCGCAAATCCGTTGGCCAATGAGAAATTCACATCATCGCCGCGCACGAAGAACGGAAAGGGGTGACGGGTGACTTGTGCGACCGGGAAGGCAAAAAACCACCAGCCGCCATACATCTTGTCCGGGCGGGTCTGGGCACTTTCATTCTCCATCCCGAAGACCTGATCGCGGTCGCGCAGATCGGTGCCGCCGAATTTCGGATGGCATTTGCGGTCAAAGACAGCGCCATTTTCGGCCATGCGCCATTTTTCGGTGCTGTTGATCATCGCACCGGCCACAGCGGCCCTGGGGTCTTTGGCGAGTGCCAGGAACATGTAGGTGCGGTGCAGCGCCTCCATCGGGATTGCGGCGTCGTCATCCATGAACAGAACATGCGAGAAGCCAGCCGCCTCAGCCTCCAGCAAGCCGCGGGTGAAACCGCCCGCACCGCCGAGATTGGTGTTGACGATGCGGCGGATTTTCGGGTGGTCGGGGATTTGCGCGCTGTCGCCGTTGTCGACGATGAAACATTCCATCTTGTCGGCATATTCGGCCTGATCAAAGTACTGCGCCAGCCTGCGGGCGGTGGTTTGAACCTGCGCCTCTCGCCGGAAGGTGGTGATCGACAGGGCCAGTTTGCGCGACGGGTCGGCAACACCTTCGGTCATGAAGCGGGCAGTTGTCAGGCGAACGTCCTGCGACAGGGCCCGCACCTCAAAATACACCATGCCGCGGGTGGCGGTGTCGGCGTAGTGCGACAGGTCCAGCCGGGTCTCTTCACGCGGGGAAAGGGTGATGACGCTGGTGGCAAGCACCTCCCACGATTGGCCGGGGATCGCGTGAAAGACCTTGACCTCTGCCCGGCCAAGCCCGGTCAGACCCAGCCAAAGGCCGTTCAAATGGCAGGATTGGTGCCATTTGCCAAGCGAGAGGGCGTTGAAATAGGTGTCAAAGCTGGCCACAGCGTTCGGTTCGATCAGGATCGCGTGTGAGTGTTCATCGTAGGCGACCGGGCCGTGGACATACATGCGCAGTTCGGTGCACAGACCCTGTTCGGGAAAGATCAGGTTCTGCAAGGTCAGCATCGACTTGGACGGTGCGGCGTGCGGATCGCGGCGGATCAAGAGGCCGGGCACTTGGCGGACTTGCACCAGACCCTCTTGCAGGAAGGTTTCATCGGTGGCCGGGTCCTGTATCAGAGCCGAAGCCGGGTCGTGGCCCAACACGCTGAGAGAGAAGGCCAGAAACATCGACTGCGGCAGGATCTGGGCGGTTTCGGCATCGGCACCCTGACTGACTTGCAGCACGTTGTGGGCCTTGCGCAGGTCGGTGCGGGCGGACAAGGGGCGCAGGCGGCCTTGGGCGGTGCGGGCCTGGCCGTTGTGATCCAGTTGCCACGGATCGGCGGTGCCCAGCGCCCCGGCACCCAAGGCCTGACGCGGATCGCGCAGGATCGACAGCCCGGCCAAAGTGCGGTCCAGCGTGTCGGTGCTAAGAAGCACATCGGCATCCAGCAGCAAAGCATGGCTGAAGCCGCGCAATCTGGCCGCCGTCAGCAGGGCCAGATGGGCGGCCTGCGCGGTCGCGGCAGGTGGTAAGGTGATCAGAACGGCAGATTCCTCAACCACCGGGCCGCAGGTCAGGACCGAAACCTTGTCTTCCTGCAGCGCGGCCCAGTCGAGAATCAGCGCCAAAGTGCGGTCGGCGGTCGGCCATTCTCCGTTCTGGTTCGGATTGGGGCGGCAGATGGCAAGGTGAACCGCAGGGTCTGGCCGCGCATCGGTCAGGAAATGGCCGCGGTCGATCCACACGTCTTGCGCACCACCAACCGCGTGCAGTTCGACCCAGATCGACCCGGCTTGGGGGTTCAGCAAAGCACGCTCCACCTCAAACAAAGCTTCGGTGGCGGGGTCCAGCGTTACGATGTCAGACATGACACGCTGTGCCGCACCACCGGAGAGCCCTTGCCACAGGGTCACCTCAACCTGACCAGACCCGGCCAAAGCAAAGGCAAGGCGGCCAAGGCGGCAGGCCGCGCCCAGAACCTGCAGGCCAAGAATGTTGAACGCGGTGTCAAAGCGCAGCGACGATCCGGGCGCCATCAGGACACGCGATTGCACATCGCTGACAAAGACGTCGCCGCTGTGGTGGTAAAACATGTCAGGTTCGGTGCAAAGGCCGGGCAGACCCAGCGTCAGGCGCTGCAGGGTAAGCCACGCGGTCACATCGTGCGGTGACAAAAACGGCACGATCCCTCGGCCCGGGATCGGCAGTCTGATCTGGTTGCGCATGCTGCCTACGGCAAAACCCATTCTGAGCCCTCGCAATTGAAAGGGTCCGCCATGAAAACATCAGGTCCTGCGACCGGTCACTTCACACTGGCGGACAGATGTGGCGACATGGAATCAGTGCCACAACAGGGTGAAGAGAGTGTAAATTTCCAAGGGCGCGCGACCAGATGGGTTCGGTGGCGCGCCGGTCCGGGTTACCCCTCGGCTATCGTGCGGATCGCTTTGATGTCGCGGTCACGCCGACCCGACAGGGCATCTGAAACGGCCATGCGGAACAGGGTCAGATAAGCGCGCCGATCCGCCCCGGCATGCCGCGCCCGGATGCGCCATTTGACGACAGCCATCACCAGAACCGGCCAGAACAGCACCGGTCCCGCAGCAACGCGGTAGGCCAAAAGGCTGTTGCGGTAGTTGTAATAGACCTTCCAGAGCGGGCGGTAGATATCGCCGCCACCGGTCTGGTAGGTGGTGCAATCGTGTTCAAACCTTAAGGGAGGCAGAAAGCCGATGCGCCCACCCGCCGCCGTCAATTTCAGGGTATAGATCACATCATCGCCGTAGATGAACAGTTTGCCATCGGGAAAGCCTGCCCGCGCCAGAGCGTTCCTTGATAGAAAAAAGCCGACAAAAGAGGTGGCGTCGATTGGCACGGGCTGGGTGCTGGCATAATCCAGATCGCCGACATGAAAGCCGCCACGACCGCCGCCCAGAAGTGTGCGGGCAAAATCGGCCGCGTGCCAGAACGGGTTGCGCGACGGGCGGTTCATGTCGCAAATCTCACCATCGGGATAAAACACGGCCGCCGCTATCGCATCATAGCCAGCACTTTCCAGGGTTTCAGCCTGCGAGCGGAACTGCGCAAGGGCCCCCGGAAAGGGCCGCGCATCATCATCCATCAGCACGCACCAATCCGGGTCAAACCGGTTGGAAATCGCGCGCAACCCCTGTTCAAAACCGCCCGCCCCGCCGCTGTTTTGCTGCAACCGCATCACATGCAGGCGTGGATTATCAAGCGTTTTCAGGTAGTCAGTCGTGCCGTCGGTCGAGGCGTTGTCGACGACCAGAATGACATCGACCTTTTCACCGACAAGCCGGTCCAGCGTGACCTGCAGCTGCGCTTTGCGGTTGTAGGTCACCACCAGTGCGGCGAGGCGTGGCTTTGCCGCCGCCATGGCAGTATTCGTTATCATACCGGACGAACGGCAAAGGCTGGCATTTTGCGGCCTTTGGCGCGGGTTTCGACAAAGGTGGTTGCGGTGTTCAGCGCCTCACGGATGGTGACGTCCATGTCTAGATAGCGGTAGGTGCCAAGGCGGCCGACGAAGGTGACACCGCTTTCCCCCTCGGCCCGGGCGACATATTGGGCCAGCAGGGCTTGTTCCTCCATCAGGCGGATCGGGTAATAGGGGATGTCATCGGGGCCGCACAGGCGGGAAAATTCGCGGTACAGCACAGACCCCTCATGTGTTTCCCACGGTGAGAAGTGTTTGTGTTCGGTGATGCGGGTCCAGGGGATATCAACCTCACCATAATTCATCACGGCACAGCCCTGATAATCGCCCTGATGGGTGAAGCGTTCGAAATCAAGCGTGCGGTAGCCCAGACGGCCAATGTCGTAATCATACCAGCCGTCCAGAGGGCCAGAGTAAAACACATGATCATAATCCGCCGCCTGCGCACGGGTGAACCGAGTGTTCAGGTGGACCGTGATGTTGGGATGGTCAAGGATGCGTTCGACCATTGCAGTGTAGCCGTTTTCCGGCATCCCTTGGAATTTGTGGAAGAAATAGTTGTCATCGTAGTTGAAGCGCACCGGCAACCGTTTGAGGATGGACGCCGGAAGTTCGGTCGGATCAACGCCCCATTGCTTTTGGGTGTAGCCTTTGAAGAACGCCTCATAAAGTTCACGTCCGACAAACCGCAGGGCCTGATCCTCAAACGTTTGGGGATCGGTGATGGTGGTGTCGGCCTTGGCGGTCAGGAAGGCCTGCGCCTCTGCCGGGTTCATCGTGGCGTGGAAGAACTGGTTGATCGTGTGCAGATTGACCGGCAGAGAAAAGACCTGACCGCCCGAGATGGTCTTGACGCGGTTTTTGTAGGGCATGAAGGTTTCGTAGCGGTTCACATAGTCCCACACCTGGGCATCGTCGGTGTGAAAGATGTGGGGGCCGTAGATGTGAACCATGACGCCGGTATCGGGGTCACGTTCACAGTGGCAGTTGCCGGCCACGTGCGCGCGGGCATCAACGATGGTGACCTTGGCGCCAAGTTCGGCCAGATGCCGCCCGATCACGGCACCCGACAAACCGGCACCCACCATGAGGTAATTGGAGGACATTTCTACACCCTTTACCACGGCCTTAAGCGGCCCCTTGCACCAAGCGTTAACCAATCAGGCTTAACAGAAGGTTTCCGACCAGAGAACCGTGGAAATTTCTTCGATAGCACAGGAATTTGGCAGCGCTGCTTTCTTGGGCGGTCGGTTTACTGTCCTCAAGCAAGACATTGCAGAGCCAAACAACTGTCATCAAACTAAAGTTGACAGTCCATACGATTGGAGTACTTCGGGCCGTGTTAAATGGCTCTCTGCTAGGAGAATGATCGTGCAAGACGAATCCATGGTTGACGACGAAGCTGCTGCCAAGGCGAAACGCAAAGAAGGCAGGATGAAAGAAGGCAAGGTCAAGGAAGGCAAGAAGGCGAAGGATGATCCGGCTGCAACCGGTGATGAAACGAATATGGCCCGCCTTTTGATCCGCGCCATGTGGACGTACGATTGGACTGAGGCAAACACCGACAAAAGCGTTGCCGAGCGCAGCGTTGCCTGGAAAGAAGCGCGTCAATCGGTGAACGACGCCGAACTGAAGAAGATGCGCAAGGTGATGATCGGCCTCAAGCGGCTTGGCGTCACGATGACGGCCCCGGAAAAAACCCCCAAGGCCGAAAATCAAGCCGACGACGACACGGAAGAGTGACGCTGACCGGTCTTTCGGTGTGATGATTTCACTTTTTTGATGATTTCACGGGCAGAGCTGCGGCTCTGCCCGTTTTTTCGTTAGGATTTAGGTTTGCGTGCGCTGTCCAGCAGGTCACGCACCATTGGCATGACCTGCGTGCCGTACATTTGCAGGCAGTCGATCAGGCGGCTGTGTTCGATCGGGCCGGTCGCGTATTTCAGGTCAAACCGGGCCAGGCCCAGATCGCCGACCGTGGCTGCGATTTTGCGGGCGACCGTTTCCGGTGAGCCGATGTAAAGAGAGCCCTCTTCAACCTCTGCCACAAAGCGGGCTTTGGTGGTTGGCGGCCAGCCGCGTTCACGACCGATGCGGCCAAACATGTCCTGATAGGCGGGCCATGCGATTTCCCGCGCTTCCTCATCCGTTTTGGCGATGAAACCGGGGGAATGAACGCCGACCGGGCGGACCGGCTTTTCCAGTTGTGCGCAGGCGCGGTGGTACAGGTCCATGTAGGGCAAGAACCGGCGCGGGTCGCCGCCGATGATGGCCAGCATCAGTTGCAGGTCTTGCCGCACCACGCGCACCACGGATTCGGGGCTGCCACCGACGCCGACCCAGACTTTCAGACCCTCTGGCCCCAAGGGGGGCTGCACTTTTTCGCGGGTCAGACCGGTGCGGGTTTCGCCCTGCCACGTCACTTCCTTTTCGCGCACCAGCTTGGCAAACAGATCAAGCTTTTCTTCAAAAAGCTGGTCGTAGTCCTTCATGTCAAAGCCGAACAGCGGATAGCTTTCGGTAAAGCTGCCCCGGCCCAGAATAGCCTCTGCCCGGCCATTCGAGACGGCGTTCAGCGTGGAAAAGCGCTGAAAGACGCGGACCGGATCATCTGACGATAAAACGGTGACGCCGGTGCCCAGACCGATGCGGCTGGTGCGGCCCGCGATGGCGGCCAGCACAATCTCTGGCGCAGAGATTGCAAAATCGGGGCGGTGATGTTCGCCCAGACCGATGAAATCGACGCCAGCCTGTTCGGCCACGACCGCCTCTTCGACGACATCGCGCAACACCTGATCGGGACGTTTGAGGGTGCCATCCGCCCCCATCGAGATATCGCCAAAGGTTCCAACGCCAAGTTCAACCATGATTTCCACCTTTGCAGTTGCCCTTGTCATATCGGGATTTTGCCGCGTCAGAAAAGGCGCAAAGCGGCAGAGCCTGTGCGCGTGGGTGCAGGGTTGGCCTGTGTCCCAGATCAGCCACCGCTACTAGGTTTCAGCCCGGGACCGGCGCCGGTCTTCGGCGGTTTGCCGGACGGCATCGGCAAGGCCACTGCCCTCGTCGATCAGCAGTTGGAAATCCGAGATGTGCAGGGCCAGCAAGGTCACCGGAGTTGCGGCTGTGACGGTGGCAGAGCGGGGTTCGCCCGAGATCAGCGCCATTTCGCCAAAGTATTGCCCGGGGCCAAGGGTGACCGGCGGGCTGGCTGCAATGCTGACCGTGCCTTCCTGCAGAAAGAACATCTCATTGCCCATCTGACCTTTGCTGCAGATGACCGATCCGGCGGGCAGGCGGCGCGGTTTCAAAGCTCGCACGATTTCGGCAAGATCGCGGTGCGGCAGCGTTGCAAACAGTGGCACATCGGCCACCAGCTTCCAGACCAGAATAAAATCCTGCCGACGCAGCTCTTCAGCAAAGCCGGTGGCCAGAATAGCGGCCCACAAGGCAAACACGCCGATGCCGCACATCATGACGGTGCCGGCAAGGATGCGGCCGAACAGGCTTTGCGGGATGGCGTCACCGTAGCCGGTGGTCGTCAGCGTGGTGATCGCCCACCACATCGCTTGGGGAATTGATCGGAACGTGTCCGGCTGGGCCGCATGTTCCAGCAGATAGGCAAAGAAGGACGCGACAAACAGGATGATGCCAAAGATCGACATGACGCCGAACAGGTTGCGCGCCTCATTCGCCAAGACGCGCAACACCAGCCGGAACGCCGTCAGATCGCCCAGCGGTTTCAGCACCCAGACGCCGCAAAAGATCGCGGCATCGGGGCGGGTTGCAGGCCAGATCAACGCCAGAGCCGGGACGACGACTGCAATCACATTGGGAAGGTTTGTGTCGGGTGTGACCTGACCGCGCTGGCGCTGAAACAGCCCGCGGGCCAATTGGAAGGCATAAAGCGCCCAGACCAATCCCAACTGCAACCGGAAGCCCAGTTGCCAGCCCGCCGCCAGATCAGGAACAGTCAGCAGTGCCACCGCAAAAAGGCCGATGATCGCCGGAAGGCTGCGCGCCGCGCCAAGGTTTCGGAAGGAAAGCAGCGACATCATCGGGTTTGCTCTTTGATCTGGCGGCTTTGCCCAGCGTTGACGGCGAAACTAGCGGGTCGCATGTCAATGCGCCAGTCCCGCCTTTACCGGGATTGTGCGTTTGAGATGGTTGGGTTTGGCACAGGTCTTGCGCCGAACTTGCGGCGCTAGGGCACCAGAACCAGCGCGCCCATGGTCGTCCGCGCCTCTAGATCGCGGTGCGCGTCGGCGGCATTGGCCAATGGGTATTGCGCAGGGTCTTGCAAGGTCACGGCCCCTGACCGGACGGCCGCAAAAAAACGGCTGACATGGGCACCAAGCCGTTCCGGCGTGTCGGTGTAATGGGCATAGTTCGGGCGCGAGATGGTCAGCGATTTCGACGCCAGGCGATCTATGTCGCACAAGCCAATCGGACCCGAGGCTTGACCGAAGCTGATCACATGGCCACGCACCGCCACCGCATCAAGCGACCCTGCGAAAGTGGTTTTGCCCGGGCTGTCAAACACCACATCAACGCCGCGCCCGCCGGTCTGATCTTTCACCACGGCGGCGAAATCCTGCACCGTGTAGTCAATGAGGTGATCAGCCCCCAGCGATTTGATCCGGCGCAGTTTGTCGGGCGACGAACTGGTGGCGAAAACCTCGCAGCCAAGCGCCTTGGCCCATTGCACCAGAATTTGCCCGATGCCGCCCGCTGCGGCATGGATCAGGACCGACATGCCCGGCTGCACTTTTGCGATGTCATGCAACAGGAAAGACGCGCTGGCACCCTTCAACAGGCTGGCGGCGGCGGTCAGGTCAGAGATATCGGGGCCAAGATGCACCATCAGGTCGGGTGCCATCGTGCGGCGCGCAGAATAGGACCCGACCGGCGGGCAGGCATAGGCAACGCGGTCACCGACCGAAATGCCGCTGACGCCGGGGCCGACTGCCTCTATCACGCCAGCCGCCTCCATTCCCGGCGTGCCGGGCGGTTGCAGCAGTAAAAACCGGCCCGAACGGCAATAGACGTCAATGAAGTTCACCCCGATGGCAGTGTGGCGGATCTGAACCAGACCGCGGCCGGGATCGGGCAAGTCAACCTCTTGCAACTGCATCACTTCAGGGCCGCCGTACGCCTGCACCACGATGGCCTGCGTGGTCTTGGTATTGGCCCGCACCGCTGGCATCGCAGGCCGGGATTTGGGCGGCACATGGCCAGCCAACGCGTCACGGATCGCTGAAAACCCGGCGCGGTAGATGCCGTCGCGCACCAAAGTGACCAGCTCTGCCTCGCGGTAGGGCGGTGGGGTAAACTTTGATGACCACTCCCAAAAACACTGGCTGCCATCGGTCACCGGACGCAAGCGCACCTTTGCGACATACCCCATCAGCGGCAATGGAGAGGACAGCAGGCAGTAGCGAAATTCGTGCGCCATGTCAGACATCGACAGAAGCTGTTCGCGCAAAACCGCGCCATCCTGCAGGCGGAAATTGCGCACCGCGCCGATCCTGTCCGGCGCACCCTGTTCGATATGGCTTTGCGCGATGGCGGGGTGCCAGCGGTCATGGCCATTGAAATCACGCAGGATTTGCCAGACCCGGTCCAGCGGGGCGTCCAGAACGGTACTGGCATAGACGCGGGTCATCGGCCTAGCGGAACCGTTGTTTCAGGGCGGTGAAGGCGGCCTGAAACACGCCTTGGCCAATTTGGGCGACCAACGCCGCCTCACGCTCTGGGGCGCATTGGAAATCGGCGGTCCATTCGGCGAAGGTGGCGTTGGTTTCGGTCACCGGAGTCAGCGCCAGGGTGGCGATATAGTCCGCGACTCCCATCGGGCTTTCCAGCATCGCATAGCTGCACGACAGGTCGTAATCTGACAGGGCCAGCAGCTTTTCGCGGATCACGCCGCCGTCCTTCAGGCGGAAATTGCGGATGCAACCGATCTGATCGGGGGCCATGTTGCTTTCGATCCGGCTGTCGGCGACGAAGGGCGTCCAGACCGGTAAGGCATTGAAATCGCGTATGATACGCCAGACCTCTGCCGCCGGAGCCGGAATGACGGATGAGACATAGACACGCGGCATGTTATTCGTCCCGGTCGTCTTTAGGCCGGTCATCTTTGGTGCGGTCATCCTTGGAGCCCTTGCCCTTGGTCAGGCTGGCAATGTCCTTGGCGTCGCGCAAAACATCGGTCATCCGGCCCAAAGAGCCACCCTCGATGCCGATTTCCTTCATCAAAGAATCGATCATCGGGGCCTGAACGCGGTAGCGCAGGGCGGAATCTATCACCTCGTCCGTGACGTTGCGGGTGCCACCTGTGGTGCCGCCCATACCTTCGACATGCAGGATCTTGATCGCGTCGATCTTTTCCATCGGCTTGACGGATTCGCGCACGATGCCTTCCAGATGATCCAGCAACTTGCCGCGCAGACGCCCGGCGCGGGCATCGTCGGACAGCACATTTTCGGCCTCGTTGATCTGGCGCGCCCCTTCGGCATCAACCCCGTAACGGGTGGCGGCAAGGTCGGTCTTCACCGCCTCCATCTCAGCCTGCGCCTTGGCGGCGATCAGGTCGGCCTCGGCCATCCGACCGGCGTTGATCAGGTCAACCAGCTTGCGTCGTTCGGCAATTTCGCGTTCGCGCACGGTGAAGCTCTGCTCTTCGGCGGCGACGGTCTTGGCGCGCGCCTCTTCGGCAGCGGTCTGCGCGGCAGAGCGTTCGACGGTCTTTTTCGCCACGTCGATCGCCTTCTGGATTTCAGCGATTTCCGTCTTGCCGGCGCGTTCGATGGTCATCTGGCGCAGGTCGCTGGCGGTGACCAGCCTCGCCTCTTGCAGCCCGCGGTCTGACACGATGCGGGCGCGTTCGACTTCTTCGCCAGCCTCAATTTCTGCCTCGTCAAACGCCTGACGTTTGGCGATTTCAAGCGAGGCCAGATTGCGTTCGCGGGCAATGCGCACTTCATCAAGAGAGCGCTGTTGGGCGACGGTTTCCGCCTCTGTTTCCATTTGGGAAACAATCTCGCCCCGGCGCTTTTGCGCTTCGGCTTTGGTGACTTGCAGGGCTTTTTCGGCGAGGGAAATCTGGCGTTCCAGATTGATGATTTCCAGCGCTTTTTTCGATTCGATCTCCAGCGACTGCTGGGCCTGTTCGCGCTGGATGCGGGCCGATTGCAGGGCAAGCTCTAACGCGATCTGTTCGCGTTCGGTCTGTTCGCGGGTTTTCATCTCTGCCTGATCCAGCGCGCGGCGGCGGGCGATTTCCAGACTTTGGGTTTCGCGTTCGGTGCGGATGCGTTCTTCGGTCAGGGTGAACTGCTGCGCCATGCGGCTGATTTCGACCGCCTCACGCGCAGAAAGTTGCGCCTGTTCGGCCTCTTGATCGCGTAAAGCGCGTTCGCGAGTCAGGTCGGCGCGTTGGCTGGCGCGGCGAATTTCGACCTCGCGCTCCTGATCAAGGCGGGCATATTCGCCGTCGCGGTCGATTTCCAGCACCTTGCGCTGGGTTTCAAGGTTCTGGTTGCGGATATCCACCAGCGTGCGCTGTTCAATCTCATTTCGCATCTTGCGGCGGGTTTCGATGCTTTGGGTCAGGGCGGTCAAACCCTCGGCGTCAAAGGCGTTGGCGGGGTCAAAGAATTCAAGGCTGGTCTGGTCCAGATCGACAATGGCGACGGCTTCAAGTTCCAAGCCATTGGCGGCCAGGGATTCCTTGGCAATGTCGCGCACCCGGTCGGCATATGTTGATCGTTGTTCGTGCATATCTTCCAGCGTCATCTGGGCGGCAACGGTGCGCAGGGCAGAGGTGAACTTGCCTTCCAACAACTCTCGCAGACCATCTTGTTGCAGGGTGCGGCGACCGAGGGTCTGTGCGGCTGCGGCCACCAGTTCGCGGGTGCCACCGACCCGCACGAAGAATTCCGCCACCAGATCAACCCGCATCCGGTTTTTGGTGATCAGCGCCTGCTGATCCTCACGCCGCACCTCGATGCGCAGGACGTTCATGTTGACGGGGGTGATTTCGTGCAGAACGGGGATGACGAAGGCCCCGCCGTTCACCACCACCTTTTCGCCCAGAAAGCCGGTGCGGACGAAAGCCGTTTCCTTGGTGGACCGGCGGTACAGCCAGCGCAGGATATAGACCGCGATGGCCACGACGATGGCTGCAATGACGAGCCACAGGATGAAAGTGCCGAAGGCTTGCGCGGCCATGGTGTTCTCCTATTTGCCGAACGAGACGGCTTTGAAGTTGCGGGTCTGCTCGGTCAGGGCGCGTTCTGTCGGCAAGCGTTCCATCGAGGAGGCGCCGTAAAAGCCGTGACAATTCCGGGTGTTTTGCAGGATGAAGGCAGCGTCTTCGGGTTCAGACACCGGGCCGCCATGCGCCAGAATCAGGATGTCCGGGTTGATTTCCAGTGCCGCCGCCGCCCAATTGTCTATGATCTGGGGACAATCGGCCAGCTTCAACGCCGTGCCCGCCCCGATCGAACCGCCGGTTGTCAGGCCAAGATGGCAGACGATGATATCGGCCCCGGCGCGGGTCATCGCCTGCGCATCTTGGGCGGAAAACACATAGGGCGTGGTAAGCAGGCCCTTTTGATGCGCCAGTGCGATCATCTCGACCTCCAGCGCATAGGACATTCCGGTTTCTTCAAGGTTCTGGCGGAAGGTGCCGTCGATCAGGCCCACGGTGGGGAAGTTCTGCACCCCGGAAAAACCCTTGCGGATCACCTCATCAAGAAATTCGTCGAACATGCAGAACGGATCGGTGCCGTTGACCCCGGCCAGAACCGGGGTGTGGCGGACGACGGGAAGGACTTCGGCGGCCATCTCCATCACGATCTGATTGGCGTTGCCGTAGGCCAGCATGCCCGCCAAAGAGCCGCGCCCGGCCATGCGGTAGCGGCCCGAATTGTAGATGACGATCAGGTCGATCCCGCCCGCCTCTTCGCATTTGGCGGACAGGCCGGTGCCAGCGCCGCCGCCGATGATCGGGATGCGTTTGGCCTTCATGTCCTGAAATTTCGCCATCAGGTCGGCACGGGTCGGACGCATGGTCACGCCCTCCTTTGCAGTTTGGGGGTTATGGCGCGGAAGGCAGACACGACGGCATCGGTAAAGCTGGCGTCGTTGATGTTGCCGGGCGCGCGCAGGATCTGGCGTTGCGGGGTCTGGCGGGTGGTGGACTCTATGGCCTTGTAAAGGGCTGCATCGGCGTCGG
Organism: Rhodobacterales bacterium; assembly: GCA_038231775.1. Taxonomy (GTDB): domain Bacteria; phylum Pseudomonadota; class Alphaproteobacteria; order Rhodobacterales; family Rhodobacteraceae; genus Stagnihabitans. Next base: position 28,991 of record JBBRKS010000013.1, read on the forward strand.
GGTCGTGAAACGGCTGACCCGGCGCATCAAGCGATGACACACCGCCCAAGGGCAAAAGGAAGCGGACCGGGCCGTTCATCTGGTTCAGCCGTTCGCCGATCCACTGGCCGATCTGACGGTTTTCTTCAACCGTCGTGCGCATCAGGGTGACGTTGGGATTGTGGATGACGAATTTGCGGGCGGCGAATTTTGCAGGCACGGTGTCGCGGGCACCAAAGTTGACCATATCCAGCGCGCCGACCGACCCGACATAAGGCAGACCGGTGCGGATCGCGGCACCAAAGCGGTCGGGCGTGGCGGCAAAGACGCCGCCGACCAGCATGTCGGCCACCTCTGTCGTGGTCAGGTCGATCATCGCGGTCAAAAGTCCGGATTCGGCCAGTGCCTCCATTGACCGCCCACCCGTTCCGGTGGCGTGAAAGACCAGGCAGTCGTAGTCAGCCTCGATGGCGGCCTGGATGGCTTGAACGGCGGGGGTGGTGACGCCGAACATCGACAGACCGACCGCCGGACGGGCCAGGGCGCGTTTGGCGGCCATCGCCTGCCCGGTGGGCAGTTGCGCGACCATGCCCGCCATGGCGTGGGCAGCATTGCCCAGCACCAATTCGGTGATGGCGTTCAGCCCCTGCACATCGGCGACCGAATGGAACATCAGGATATCGGCCGACCCGACATAGGCCGACACATCACCCGAGGCGACGGTGGACACCATGATTTTCGGTATGCCAACAGGCAACGCCCGCATTCCCGCAGTGACGATGCTGGTCCCGCCCGACCCGCCAGCCGACAACACCCCGCCGATGCCGCGTTCGCGGGCGATCCACGTCGCAAACGCCTCTGCCATCGCGCTCACCGATGCACCGCGGTCGCCGGACATCACGTAAGACAGCCCGCGCGGATGGGCAGAGGCGATCAGGTTGGCCGGAATGTCCGCCCGCACCGGCTTACCCGTCGTCGAAAGGTCAAGCGTTTTGCACGGGATTCCCAGTGCTTTCAGGCGGTCGGCCATGAAATGCAGCTCACGTCCCTTGGTGTCATAGGTGCCAGCCACCAGAACCGTTTTGCCGATCCGTTCGGCAAATGGGATGGCGAAGACCTGTTTGGCAGGCTCTTTGGCCGCTTTGGCAGGCTGGCGCAGGTCGGCCACGGGCAGGTTCCAGCGGTTGGGCAAGCTGGTCACGGGCAGGTAGGCCGCCCCTTCGCCCCGGTCAACGCGGTACACCTCTGCCAGATCGGCAGTGGCCTGTGCAATGGTTTCCGGCGGAGTGGCGTCTTCAGCATGGCGGCCAACCCCCAGCAAACGCTGCTGAAGATCCCGGTCCGAGGCGAGGGCTTTGGCCTCCATGATCCGGTTGATCCGGCCATTGACCATGATGGCGACGCGGTCCGAAATCGCGGTTGCCACGCCGATGTTCTGTTCGATGACCAGAATGGCCATCTCACCCTCATCGGCAAGGGTTTTCAGCATGGTTTCGACCTGGGCCACGATCACCGGGGCCAGACCTTCGGTCGGCTCGTCCATGATCAACAGTTTGGGGTCCGACAACAAAGCGCGGGCGATGGCCAGCATCTGCTGTTCGCCGCCCGACAATTGCGAGCCGCCGTTGCTGCGCCGTTCGGCAAGGCGGGGAAAGGCGGCATAAACGCGGTCAACTGTCCAACTTGCGCCGCTGCGGTTGCCCGCGATCAGGCGCAGATGTTCATCGACCGTCAGACTGGGCCAGACCCTGCGACCCTGCGGCACATAAGCGACGCCAAGGTGGTGGATTTCATGCGGTTCAAGCCCGGAAATTTCGCGACCCTGAACCCGGATCGAGCCGGAGCGGGCCTTTTTAAGGCCGACAATCGCATTGCACAGGGTAGATTTGCCCATGCCGTTGCGGCCGACAACCGACAGAATCCCGGTCTCCAGCACCAGCGACACGCCTTGCAGCGCGTGGCTTTCGCCGTAATAGACCTGCAGATCGTCGATCCGCAGCATGGCCTTTTGGGGTTTGTCAGCCATGTTTGCCCCCAAGGTAGATTTCCTGCACCTGCGGGTCGGCCTCTATTTCCGCCGGGGTGCCCTCTTTGAAAACCCGTCCGTTGTGCATCATCGAGACGTATTCCGACACCCGCAGCGCCACGTCGAGATCATGTTCGATGATGATATAGCCGATGTGTTTGGGCAAGGCGTTCAGGATGGCCACCAGATCGCCGCGTTCGGTGGGGCTAAGGCCCGCCGCCGGTTCATCAAACAGAATGAAGCGCGGCGCGCCAGCCAGCGCCATCGCGATTTCCAACTGGCGCTGCTGACCGTGGCTTAGAGTGCCCACCAGCCGGTCGGCGTCCTGATCCAGATGAACGGCGTGCAGAATGCTGTCGGCCTGCACCAAAGTCACATCGTCTGCGCGCGGTCTTAACAGTGAAAAGCGGCGGCGCGACACGCCCCGGCACGCCAGATAGACATTGTCACGGATCGACAGGCCGCCGAACAATTGCGAAATCTGATAGGTGCGGCGCAGGCCCCGGCGGATTCGTTCTTGCGGCGGAAGGTCGGTTATATCCTCGCCAAAAAACCGGATGCGGCCAGAGGTGACCGGGAAATCGCCTGTAATGGCGTTGAAAAGTGTGGTTTTTCCCGCCCCGTTAGAGCCGAGGACCGCACGCCGTTCCCCGGCGGCGATCCTCATGTTGATGCCCGACAAGGCCACAAGCGCCCCGAAATGCCGCGACACGTCTGTCAGGTCCAAAGCGAATGCTCCGGTGCCCGACAGGCGGTCGGCGGCAGTTGTGAGGGGCGCTTGCATCATGTCAGGTCGTCCCTTTGCGTTACGGGCAGGCGGGGTTGTCGCGGCCCACGGCACCCAAGGCCATGAACGCCGCCGGGTCGATGCCCAGCGTCTGGTTGACCTGCGGCACCACCTTGATCAGCTTGTTGACCAGATTGCCGTCCGCCCCAACTGCCACTTCGGTCAGGAAGATGTCGGCAATGCCGTTGCGGTTGGCATCGAGTGAGACTTTGCCGGTCGGCGTCTCAAACGACAGCGTTGACAGGGCGGCGCGCAAAGCGGCCCCGCCGTCCGACGTGTCGCCCTTCACCGCCTCAAGTCCCAGCAACGTCGCCTTCATGTCAACATAGTAGCCATGCGCGAACAGCGAGGGTGAGGGGAACGCGCCGTCCTGCTTTTTGTAGGCGTCCACAAAGGCCGTCCAGGCCGGGGCGTCATTGGTGTCGGCAATCGGGCCAGCCGACGGCGTGCCGATCAGCACGTCACGGATCTTGCCTTCCGAGGTCAGAACGGTCTGGTCCACCGTGATCGACCCCCCGATCAGCGGCGCTGTGCCACCGGCCTGCTGATACTGGCTTAGGAAGTTGACCGCATCGGCCCCGCCCAGCGCGACATAGATGGCGTCCACATCATCGGGCAATGCTGCGATGACCGATGAGAAATCCTTGTTGCCGATCGGAACCCAGCTTTTTGACGGCACATGGCCGCCCGCCTTGCAGAATTCGGCCATGAAGCCAAAGACTTGGGTATAGGGGAACGAATAATCCTCGGCCACCACGGCGACATTCTTGTAGCCTTTGTCGGTGAAGGCATAGGTGCCCAGACCCGCCATCCACTGCGCGCCATCGGTCGAGAAGCGGAAGAAGTTCGGGGCTGGATCGCGCAAGGTGGTGTCCTGCGCTGCCGAAGTGCCGTTGATGAAGGTCACATTCGGTTGGGTCTTGGCATAGTCCTTGACCGCAAGCCCCTCGTCCCCCGACAACGGGCCGACCAGAACGGTCACGCCGTCTTGTTCCACCAGTTTGCGGGCCGCGCGCACGGCACTGTCGGGCGATGCGTCGGACGAGCCGCGCACGATTTCGATTTTTTTGCCGGCAACCATGCCACCGACCTCGTCCACCGCCACCATCGCGCCGCGCAGGCCGTCTTCGCCCAGTACGGTAAAGGGGCCCTCAAACGTTGCAAGCACACCGATCTTGATGGTGCCGTCATCCGCCAGTACCATGCCCGGGGCGCATAGCCCGGTGGACAGCATCATGGCGATCAGAGTTCTTCTTTTATAGGTCATATCGTCCTCCCTTGGTTTCATTTTTTGCACCAAACGGCGCGCCTTACCGCAATGGCTGTTGGATCATATGTGGCCTTATCTTACCCCAAAGTCCCAAAAGCCCATCTGGCGACACAAAGACGATCACCAGAAATACCAATCCGATCAGCGTGTTGAAGCGGTCAGCGCCGACCAGATCAATGGCGAAGGTCTGCATCAGGACCACCACCACCGCCCCGATGAACGGGCCTATCGGATGCTTTAGCCCGCCAATCACCGCGATGATCAGCACGTTGATCGCGGCACCCACCCCGATGGTGCCCGGTGAGATGCGCCCGTTGAACCAGGTCAGCAGCACGCCTGCGACCCCGGCGATGATCCCCGACAGGAACCACGCGAAAACCTTGTGGGCGGTGACGTCAAAGCCCACCGCCCGCATCCGGCGCGGATTGTCGCGCACGGCCTGCAGGGTCAGCCCGAACGTGGTGCGCGACCCATACAGGACCGCAAGAAACGCCAGCACCGCCAACCCAAGGCACAAAAAGTAGAACGGCAAGGCGCCTCGCCAGTTCACCCCCCAGAAATCGGGCGCTTTCAGGCCGGAAAACCCGGAATGGCCGTTGAAGATTTCGACATTTTGCTGGGTGAAGTAAAAGGTCGCTGTGGCAATCGCCAGCGTGATCATGATGGTGTAGATGCCCTCTGTCCGCACGGAAATCCAGCCGATCAGGGCGGAAACCACAGCGGCCACGGCAATCGCAAACGGTGTCACCACCCACCACGGCCAGCCAAAACCCATGACACCGGTCTGGTTTGACCCGAAGATTGCCACGGTATAGCCCGCCGCCCCGGCAACGGTGATCTGTGCGAGGGATACCATGCCGCCGTAGCCTGCCAGCCACATCAGGCTTAACCCCAGCATTCCGTAGATCAGCGAATACCCCCCGATCTGCGTGAGGAAAAAGTCAGAGGCCAGCATCGGGAAGACCAGCAATGCCGCTCCCAGAAAGATGTAGGCGGCGGTGGTGTTGTTTTCGGGCGGCATGGTCATGTGCGGCCCCCCATGATGCCTTTGGGGCGCACCGCAAGGGTCACCACCATGATCAGGAAGGTCAGCACGATGCCGTAGGTCGGAAAGTAGACAAGGCCCAGTTGTTCCGCCTCGCCGATCAGCAAGGCACCGATGGCCGCCCCGGAAATAGAGCCCATGCCGCCGACGATCACCACGACCAAAGATGTCAGAAGATAGCGCACATCCTCTCCGGGGGCGACGGACAGGGCCGATCCGCCGACCACCCCGGCAAAGCCCGCAAGCCCGGCCCCAACCGCAAAGACCAGCGCAAAAACCCGGTGCACGTTGACACCCGATGCCGACAGCATGGCCCGGTCATCCACTCCGGCGCGGATCATCATGCCGACGCGGGTGCGGTTCAGCCCCAGCCACAACGCGACGCCAATCACGACGGCGACCGCCAGAACGATCAGGCGGTACAGCGGATATTTCAGGAACACTAACGCCCCATCCGCCTTGACCACCGATATCACCGGCAGGGTGATCGCGCCGTCCAGCCAGTCGGGGATCAGGATCTGATAGGTGCCGCCCGACCAGACCGCCAACATCAGATCAGCCGCCACAATGGAGATGCCTATGGAAACAAGGGTTTGGCGCAGGGGGTCCCCCTCAAGCCTGCGAAACACAACGACCTGCAAGACCAGCCCGACCAGTCCCACAATCACAAAGCCTGCCGCCACGCCGACCAGCCAAAAACCGGTCCAGTTGGCGAATTCGTAACCGACATACGCGCCCAGCAGGTACAGCGAGCCGTGGGCCAGGTTGACGTTCTGCATCAGGCCAAAAATCAGGGTAAACCCGCTGGCGACCAGAAAATACAGACCCGCCAAAGTCAGCCCGTTCAACAGGGCGGACACGAAGGCCTTCTTCGATATCAGGATTGCGTTCAGCCACTCTGGCCAGATGCCAAAGATCGCCCAGACCAACACCGCCAGCGCCAGCAGGCCAACCAGCCGCCAGCCCTGTTTGCGCGTCAGGCCCGAGGGTTCGGCCAGTGTCATGCCATCAACCGGCGGCGGGCATCGTTGATCCGGGGGGCTTTGTGGAACTTGCCGTCTTTCATGATGGCGAGGATCCGGTTCTTGTCTTGCAGGATGCGCACATCGGCCAAGGGGTCGCCGTCAACCAGCAGGAAATCGGCCAGCCAGCCTTCCTTGATCATCCCCAGTTCGGTTTCCATATTCATGATATGGCCGCCGTATTTCGTGCCGGCCTGAATCGCCTCCATCGGGGTGAAGCCCAGCATTTCCACAAAGGTCTGGATGTCTTTGGCGTTGGTGCCCTGCGGCGTCCACGCAAAGCCATAGTCACCACCAATGCAGATGCGGATGCCGCGCCGGTGCATCTTTTTCATTGTGGCAACACAGCTTTCCAGCTCACGCTCATATTCTTCGGCCAGACGGCTGCCGGGCTTGATGCCCCATTCTTCGGCGTAGCGGGCGGTGTTGATCAGCCAGGCGATGCCGGGGGCGACGATGTGTTTGTCTTTCGCAGCCTCTAGCGCATCAAGCGCCTCTTCGTTGGCGAAAGAGGCGTGGTAGATGTTCTGGATGCCGTGGCGGATGCATTGCATGACCGAACCGGACGAGCGGGCATGTGCGCCCAGAACCTTGCCCCGGCATTTCGCCTCTGAGGCGGCCATGGCCACCTCTTCTTCCGACATCGGGGTTTCTTCGGCCCCCATGCCGGTGATCGCCTCACCCGACAGGTTCAGCTTGATACTGTCCACACCGTATTTGATCAGGGTGCGCACGGTGCGGCGGATTTCCTCGGGGCCCGACACAACCAGACCCAGGTTCAGGCCCGGATGCGGAATGTGGCTGGGGGCCGCGTCACCCAGACCGCCGACGGTCGTAATCTCTGGTCCGGCGGCAAGATAGCGCGGGCCGGGAAAGCGGCCCTGATTGATGAACTTCTTGCACACAACATCCAGCCGGGGTTTGGCCGCAGCCGCCCCGCGCCCGGAGGTAAAGCCCGCGTCGATCACGACCTTGGCCATCTCCATCGTGACCAGCATATGCTCCTCGATTTCCATCATGTTGATCGGGTCGATGCCGGGGGCGTTGTTCCACGACAAATGCAGGTGTGCGTCAATCAGTCCGGGCATCAGGGTGGCCCCCATGCCGTCAATCACGGTGGCCCCCCCGGCAGACGAGGTGCCAAAGCTGCCGCCGCCCCGTGTGACGCGCTTGATGCGGTCGCCCTGCACCAGAACCTCACCCGAATAGGGGAAGTCGCCGGTCGCATCCAGAATGCGGACATTGGTGAAAAGGGTTCCCCCCGTCGAACTGCCCCAAGTGGTTTCGTTTGCCATGCTTTCCTCCCCGAAAGTGCGGCCGTGACGGGTCGCCCTAAATTTTGTGCCGTCCCAGATGTTGCGCCAGCAGCCCTGCGCTGACGGCCGACTTTTCCAGCGTAATCCAATGGCCGCAGCGGTCCAGCACGATCATGCTGGCGTCCGCGATGCCGTCAGCCAAGACCTGCCCCATGCTGACCGGGGCGACCGGGTCATCCAACCCCGCCACCAGCAAGGTCTGTGCCTTGATCAGGCGCGGAGGGGTGGCGCGGGCCTTGGCCAAAGCCTCGCAGTTGCGGGCATAGCCTTCTGGTGGCTGGCGCAGGACAGATTCGCGCACAAAGGCCACCGCTGCAGGATTTTCGGCATGTGTCGCGGTGGACAGGGTGGTTGCGATGATCTGATCGGCAATCAGCGCCATCCCGCCCTGCCGGGCCATGTCGGCGCGCACGCCAAGGCCGCTGCGCGCCGCCTCGCCCGGTTCGGTCAAAGCGCCAAACAGCGTCAGGCTGGCCACACAGTGCGGTGCAGTTGCCGCGATCTGCTGACACACCAGCGTGCCCATCGAATGGCCGACAAAATGCGCCTGCTTCACGCCAAGGCCTTCCAACGCGGCCAGTACTGCGGCGGCGTGCCCGGCAATCGACAAAGGCTCCACCGGGGTCAACGAGCGTCCACAGCCCGGCATATCGGGCCGGATCACCCGATACCCGGCCAAAGCCGCCAGCATGGGCTGAAACGTGTTAGAGGTGCCCCCCAGCCCGTGGATCATCACAACCGGCTCTGCGCCATTTGCGGTGTCTTCCAGGACGATCGGGGCGGCGAGTGTCATCAGGCGCGGTCCACGAAGCGGTTTTCCAACGCGCCGATGCCGTCGATTTCGACGCGTACCACATCGCCCGCCTTCAGGTAGATCGGCGGCGTGTGCCCGATGCCAACCCCGGCTGGCGTGCCCGTGGCAATGATATCGCCGGGGTTGAGGGTAATGCCCTCTGACAAAGTTGCGATCAGGGTCGGAATGTCAAAGATCAGGTCGCGCACCGCCTGATCCTGCCGCTTGTCGCCGTTCACATAGCAGCGCACCGTGGCCGTGTTCAGGTCAACCTCATCCGCCGTCACGGCATAGGGGCCCATCGGACAAAAGGTGTCCTGCGACTTGCCGATCAGCCATTGTGAGTATTTGCCCTGCAAGTCACGCGCCGTCACGTCGTTGATGATGGTATAGCCCCAGACATGGCGCATCGCGTCGGCCTTGGTGATGCCGCGCCCGCCGGTTCCGATGAGGACCGCCAGCTCTGCCTCGTAGTCAATCGCGCTTGATACTTTCGCGTCAATCTCGACCGGGGTCAGGTGGGCGACGACGGACTCGGGCAGTTTTGAGAAGATGATCGGATGTTTTGGCACCACCCCCGCCGCAGCCGAACTGTCAAACCCCGAGGCTGCGAATTCCTTGGCATGGGCGTGGTAATTCTTGCCAACACAAAAGATGTTGCGGCGCGGCAGCGGAATCGGCGCGCACAGCGTCACTTGGGCGAGCGGAACCGGCTGCAAGGTGCGGGGCAGCGGCTTGCCCATCACGGCCATCAACCCCTCAACCGCACGGTCGAGGGGCAGATCAAAGGCCGCAACAGTGCCGAGGATCGGGTCGACAAGGCCAACGCGCCGCTCTCCGGCGATTTCAAAAGTGGCAATGTGCACGCGGTCCCCCGATTCCATAAACCAATCACTGGATTGGTATAGATTTGCCATAGGTTAGCGGGCGAAAGTGCGCCAATCAAGTTCAATTTAGAAATTCACGGTCGAACTATCTTGAAATTCAGTGAATCATACTGGACAAATGTATACCATTACGATAATTGGTTCATATTGGAGTCAAAGGAAAAAGATGACCAAACTGAAATCCGGCGATATCGCGACCGATTTGCGCGACCGCGTTTTGGGCGGCGAATGGGCTGCGACGAAGGTTGTGCCGAACGAACGGGCTTTGTCGCTGGAATACGGTGTGGCGCGCAATACGATCCGGCGGGCGGTTGGGGTATTGGTCGCAGAGGGTCTGGTCAGCCGTCATGTCGGTCGCGGCACGCTGATCGGGGACAGCTTGCCTGCGGCACCGCCTGCCGGGGCCAAGGACCTTGTGCAGATCATCAAGAACCTTGCCGGGACAAGCCCGTTGGACATCATGAACATCCGTCTGATCATTGAACCGCAGGCCGCGGCGGCAGCGGCGGCCAATGCCAGCGCATCCGAACTGGCGGCGATTGTTGAGGCGCATGACCGCGCCAGCGCCACACCCGTGATGGAAGAATTTGAACGCTGGGACACGGCATTCCACCACAGCATCTTTGCTGCAACGCGTAACGACCTTTTGCTGAACCTGAACACCATCCTGTCAATCATCCGCAGCCAGCCCCGCATCTCTGGCATCCGCCGCCGCGGGTTTACCGAGGACACTCGGCTGAAGACCTGCACGCAGCATCAGGCCATCGTCACGGCCCTGATCGCCCGCGACACCGACAGCGCGTCTGAGGCGATGCGCCAACATCTGATGGCCCGCAGCCGCACCCTGTTCGGGGCGTCAATCCCATGATCCAGAACACCGCGCAAACCGAAGCTGATCTTCTGGCCGTCATGACCTCGATCGCCGGGTCCAGCCCACTGGATGTCATGAAGGTGCGGATGATCGTTGAACCGCAAGCCGCCGCCGTGGCCGCCGCCAACGCCCGCGAGTCCGATATCGAAACCATCCGCCACGCGCATCAGATGGCCGTGATCTCTGTCGAGAAAGACGCCTTCGAAGGCTGGGATGGTGAGTTTCACAAGCGCATCTTTGAAAGCACCCGCAACGATTTTCTCACGACATTGCATGACATCCTGCTTGCCATCCGCAGCCGCCCGCAGTGGATCGAACTGAAGCGCAAGACGTTCTCACCGACGCGGCGGGCGCTGTATTGCGAGGAACACGCGGCAATACTTGCAGCCATCGAAGTGCGCGACGCCCAGGGTGCATCCGAATCCATGCGCGGCCATATGGTTGCGGTGCAGCGGAATATGTTTGGCACCTAGGTGTCAGGGCTGGATGAGGTTGGGGTGCTGCTGTTAAGCGGTCGACACCACGCCCCTCGTATTCGACGGCGTGAGTGGTAATTCGGGCATTCTTTCGCACCGGCTGATCCGGGTGGTTGGTTTCGATACTGCACCGATGGAATGCGGAGGGCAGACCTGCTATCCCTGATGGACCGCGCAGATCGCTTTGGATCTGTGCTTCGCAGATGCCAATCTTGTGCTTCCTCCGTGCGAAAGCCCCGGATGCCTTCGCCAGTGGATTTTGCCAATGGATTTAGACGGCGGATCAGGGCTTGACGTCCCCCTCAGCATTCCTTAGTCAGCGCCGCAGTGGGCCGGTAGCTCAGCCGGTAGAGCAACTGACTTTTAATCAGTAGGTCTCGGGTTCGGATCCCGACCGGCTCACCAATTAAAACAGGGGTTTGAGCAGAAGTGCTTGAGCCCCTTTTCTATTTTCTGGCGCTGTGGGTGGGTGATTTTTGCTGCGTGGCACGGGATTGCCTGCTCGTGCCAGTTGCCCAGGCTGGACCGCGAATCGAATTGGTGCGGGATGCGCCTAACAGGCGGATGGCGTTGATGGATTGGCGCGGTCTGGTCGGCGTGATCCTTGGGATGCTCGCTAAGGCCGCTGGCGTAAGTGTGTCACCCGCCCTCTCCGGCAATCAGGAACGGGGCCCAATAGGCGGGATGCAGGCTGCGCGCATCGGCGTTGGGATCGTCCAGTATCGCAAGCATCGACCGGCGCAGCGCCTCGGCACGGCCGACGCCCGGGTCGTGTGCCATCGCCGCGATCAGACCCGAGGTCAGCCGTGTCGCGGCATCTGAATAGACCGGCCAATGCGACACCAGAAGGCTGCGCGCCCCGGCAAGAAAGAAGGCGCTGGCAAGGCCGGACAGACCCTCTTGCTGGTCGGCCGACCCTGCCGCACTGTTGCAGGCCGACAGGATGACGAAATCGGCGTCCAGACGCAGGGCGACGATTTCGGCGGTGGTCAAAAGCCCGTCATCGGTCGAACTGCTGTGGGCAGGCGGTGTCAGCACCAGTCCGGCATTGGCGGCCCCCAACTCTCCGGCAATCAGCCCGTGGGTGGCGAAAGAGATCACCCGGTAGCGCGCAAGGTCACCGGATTGGCTAAGCTGTTTGACGCGGGTTTCGGTGGCATCGCCCTGCAGCAGAACCGCATCCGGTGTGCCGAACAGGGCGGCGGCGCGGCGCAGTTCGCAGCTTGTGTCCGGCAAGGCGGGCAGGCTGGCCAAAGCGGTGCGGTCCGCCGTAGCCCCGCGCAGGATCACACTGGCGGGCGTCAGGGTCATCGCCAGCAGATCGGGCGGGGTCTGGGGGCTGCCACAGTCAAAGGGTTGCGCGCCACCCGCCTCGGCCCCGATCAGCGGGTCACCGATGCCAAGGAACGGCAGGGTAGACGTGCTGTCGGTCTGCGCTTTACCGCGCAACGCGGCAAGGTTTGCGACCGATGGAACGATGGTGACCGAAGCCGTGCGGATCAACCATGGGGCGCGGTTCAGCGGCGTATCCGGGGCTGTGTCGGCTGTCAGCAGCAGATGAAACGGAAGGGAGGCCAGACTGCGGTCTGGCACCACGATCAGCGCGGTTTTGCCTTGCAGCATAGGGGCAACCGGTTCCAGCAGGGTCAGATAGGCGCGCCTTGCAAGGTCAAGGTCAAAGGGCGGGCCGTCTGATGTCGGGGCATCGAAACTGAAGGCGCCGCGCGTGCCAGACCGCCCGGCGCCGCAACCGGGATCGGTCAACGCCGCCGCACAGCGCAGGTCACGCGCCAGTGCCGCCAATTCGGCCCGGGGCGGCAGATCGGCAGTCATATAGGCGTCGCTGGACACCGCAAAGACAGTGCCATGCGCCGGGCCGACCGCAGCCTGCGGATCAGCACTGGCATACAGCAGTAAGACTTCGCCGGGGCGCAGCAGGGCGGCGACGGCCGTCAGGCCGACCGGTTTGGGGTCGGCGAAGGCGGCGTAATCAGGGAACGCGCTGGCAAGGTTGGCGATCAGGCTTTCGCGGTACAGACGGGCCTGATCCAGCGTCCGCAGTTCTGCACCGGCCTCGACGCCGGTTGATAGCCGGGTGATCAGCGCCTGTCGTGCGGCGTCCAGCGCGCGGTCGGCATCCTGCAACTGCTGTGCAAGGGCTGCGGCCTGCGGCCCATCGCCCCGCAAGCGCGCCGTGGCTTTGGAAAGTGCGGCACCGGCGGACATGTCATTGACCCGTTGCGCCACCTGAAACGCCTCGGTTGTCAGGGCCTGTGCTGCGTCGCCGGTCGTCTGGGCGGCCATCTGCAGGGCCAGCGTGACATGCAACGCAAGATGGTCGCGCGCTTGCGGTTCACTGCGGCGGTCCGGTTGGGTTAAAGCCAATGTCGCCTGTCGCAGGTCATCAAGCGCTGCTTGCGGGTCGGATGCAGCCTCTACTCCCGCCCGACCAGCGAGAAGATAGGCCGCCACCGGATGCTCTGCCGGCAGACTGGCAAGCGCGGTTGTCAGCAATTGGCGCGCCGTGGCGGTATCACCCAGACTTTGCGCGGCCTTGGCAGCCTCTATCACCGCGACAAGGCCTGACATGTCACCTTTGTCAAGCGGGGTCAGTGCTGTTTGCAGCGTGGCGACCGCATCGCTGCGGCCCAAACGGGCGAGAACGGCGGCTTGCAGGGCCAATAGCCGGGGCCGCAGTGCGTCAGTCGGGGTCAGCGATTGCATCTTGGGCAGGGCGGAGGCCAGCGTCGCCTCGGCCCCATCGGCATCGCCCGTATCAAGCTGGCTTTCGGCCAAGTCGCGCAGGGCCGCAAGCTGCAAGGCCGGTGCGGGCTGGTGATCGGGGCTGTGATCGGTGATCTGGCTGACAGCCTCTGCCGCCACGGCAAGCGCCTCTTTCAGACGGCCTTGGGTGATCAGGAAATCGCGCTGTGCCCCCAGAACAAAGGCCCAGGCCTTCGGGTCCTGACCGGCATCAGAGGTGGCAAGCAGATCGCGGGCGGCCTTATAGGAAGCCTCTGCTTCCCCAATGTTGCCCTTGTCTTGCGACAGATAGGCAAGGTCAGTCTGTATCTGCACAGCTAAAGCGGCGGCGGCACCGTGCGGTGCGGGGCCAAGGTTGGTCAACGCCTGCTGCAGCGTCGTGCGTGCCTGGGGCTGACGTCCGGCATCCCGATAGGCGGCACCAAGGCGGGCGAGGGCACGAGGGACAACCAGCGCATCAGGGCCGTCACGCAAGGGGGCCAGCGCTGCGATGGCTTCGGACAGGGTGACGGCCTCATTCACCCTGCCCTGATTCAACAGCCAGTCGGCGGAAGTTTCCAGCACAGGCAGCGGGTCATTTTGCAACGAGGCCAGGTAGTAGGGCGGCATCGCCCCCAGCCGCAGCGCCCAGGTCGCGGCAAGATCAGCGTCATCCGCCTTGGTGGTTGCCAAAAGCAGGGCGTAGTAGCCGTTGGTCACCAGCGGGTCATCCAGCGCGACTTCAGAAAATGCCAGCCGCCCGGCAGCGTCTGCGGCCACCGCATCACCGGCGTGCAGCGCATCGTTCAGGGGGAACAGGGCCTGCAGCAGGGTCTGATCGGCCTGATCCCGTGCCGCCTCAATCGCCAAAGCGCGGTCGGTCCACGCGGTCATGGCCGCGTCGTCGGTTACGGCGGCCTCGGAGTCAAACAGCGCTACAAGATCGGGGACATCGTCTTGCAGATCACCGGACGGCAGGCGCAGCAAGGGCATCAGCCGGGCAAGGCCGTCATCGGGGTGCCCGGCACGCAACAGGGCAAGCGCCCGCAATGCCGCACCTTCCTGCGCGTGGGGGCCAAGGGTTGCATCATCCGCCGTGTCCTGAACCACCAGTTCGGCGGCAAGCAAGGCCGCAGCCGCGTTGTCGCCTGCATCAACACGGTCACGGGCGAGGTCCGACAGGGTGGACAACAGGTCCTCACCCCCGGCGGCACGGCCAAGGCGTGCGGCTTGCAGGGCAATGCGGCTGCTGTCGGCATCCCGGCCCAGATTTGCAAGGCTTGCCCCAAGCATCCGCAAGGCCGGGATCAGCCTTGGGCTGTCCGCGCCAAACAGGGCGGAACCAGAGCTGATCAGCGGTTCCAGTTGTGCTACCGCTCCGGCATCATCCTCACCCAGATGGGCGAAAGTGGCGCGGGTTTCGGCCGCGTCCCAACGCGCTGTCGGGTCTTTGGCAGCGTGATCGGCCTTTTGCAGCAACGCATCGGCTTTCGCCGTATTGCCCGCATCAAAGGCAGACAGCGCCTGATCAAGTCGGGGGTCGCGCGGTTCGGCTGGTGCAGGCGTTGCGAATGCCAGAACCATGCAGATCATGGCTAGCGCAAAGCCGATCGCGCGCGCGGCCACGGTGCCGCCAAGGCGTTTTGACTGGCAAGGGATTGATGATCCTGACCTTATCCTCAACGCATTTGTCCCGCACCAAACCGCCCGTGATCCATCAACCTTGTCATAGGATCACGGCGACAAAAGCTTGATGACAACCGGTTCGACCTGCGTGCGCGTGGCTGGGTCCAGTTTCATCGCTGTCATGCTTTGGTTTGCCGCCGCAGCGGTATCCACCCCGGCCTCTTGCAGCGTGCCAAGCACCGCCAAAAGCGCTGTGTCCGGGCAGGTTGCCGGGTCATAGCGCCAGGTTTCCACGGCCTTGGTATGATCAACCGGGGTCAGGCCACAGCGTTGCACCGGCGCTATGTTACGCCAGAACAGCGAGGCCAGATCGACCAGCGCGGAGCGGTCATCCGCAAAGTAACTATGCGCCAGCATATCGTCGCCCAAGGCTGACATATCAACCGAATCCACATCGGGGTCGGCGATCATATCTGCGCCACCCTGCCCAGCGCGCGGCATGTCACCGTGCAGCTTGCGAGAGGCGACCAGCGCCCAGTCATTCTCTGACCCGTACAAAGTCATGCGGCGGGCCAGGGGGCGGATCGTCGGCAGCATTTCGGCAAAAAGTCCGGCGTCCACGTCAGGCGCGGCAAAGACGACCTGATCAAACAGCGGCGGCTTGTCGGCGGTTTGCTGATCGCGCAGGGCCATCAGCTCCAGCGCCTCGGTCAGGGCACGATTGCCCATCGAGTGCGCGACAAGGTGGATGGTGACAGCGCCAGATTGCGCCACAAGGTCATCCAGAAAATGCGTCAGGTGCCGTGCCGAATACTGCACCGCCGCCGTGTCAGAGATATAGCCAAACGTCGAACCCGCTGATGGCCAAGAATAAAGCACCGGCACTCCTGTGTAGTTCATGTCAAAGGCCAACTGCGCGGCACGTTTGGCGGCGGCATCAAAGGTGACATTATAGCCGTGGACAAACACCACGATCTCTTTGCGTTTTTCCTGCCCGACATCGGCGCGCATAGCCCCAAAGAACGCGTCCTTGTCCATCGGCGAGACCGAGCGCAGCATCACATGCTTGGTCGGCGACGAACTGAATTCAAGGTTCCAGATCGATGCGGTTTCGATGGCACCGGCCACGTGGTTGTCGGGCAGGGTCACCTCGGCCGTGCCGTATTCCAGCGGGCCGCGACCGGCGCCGTAGAACTCTGCCGGATCGTTGCTGCCTGACCGGGCGCGGTCGGTGGCGTAAAAGACCGTCATGCGGTGGAACCCTTCGCCCGGACCTCGGCTGCCGGCGGCGACCGGGTCAAGGGCGGCTTTGGCAGAGGCGCGCCACTGCGCCGTACCATTTGCATCACCGGTGCGTGCGGCAAGATCGGCCAGCCGACCCATCGTGGCGGCAAGGGTGGTGCCGGGCATACCGCCATCCTGCTGTTCGGTCAGGATCGCCGCCTCGGCCTTGGTCGCGTTGCGCAGGTCGGCAACCGCCGTATATTCCGCCACCGCGTGTGACCACAGCGGGATCGGGTCGATGTCAAGCTGGCGGTTACGGGCGACCAGATTGCCAAGGGCAAAATACTGGGCAGCCGCCTCTGCATGGCGGCCTTGGGTTACCAGCAGATCGGCGGCAAGGCGGGTCAGATCATGCAGAACCCGTGGATCGGGCTTGGCTTTCGACAGCATCGTCAGGGTATGGTCGATTTCATCCAGCGCCTTGTCGGGGTCTGTCGCCGCAAGGTCGGAAATACGGGCGAAATCAATAGCATCCTGCGCAACCGCCGGATGGGCCAGACTTAGAAATGCCAAGGCCAGCACCATCCCCAGCTTGCGCAAATGCGGCATGGTCAAACCCAACCCCAATCGGACCCGAATGGCGCGACTGTGGCCCTTGCTGCAGATTCCGTCCAATGAAATTTCTATTGCGCGGCTGGGCGAAGGGAGTAGCACTACGGCACCTTCTTTTCCTTGCTCTGCGAGTGATCTTCTTGCCCCGTTCAGGACCCACCCCCGGTTTGGTGCTGCTGTGTGCGGCGATTGTGGGGCTTGCCTTTTCATTGGCCACGCCCGCTTTGGCAGAGACACGGGCCTTGCTGATCGGCGCTGCGGTCTATGATCCAAGCCTTGGCATCGCGAACCTGAAAGGCCCGCCCAACGATGTGCGTCTGCTGCGCGATACCTTGCGCGCCCGTGGGGTGACGGCGATCACCGTGCTCGCTGACGAGGTCGATGGCGCAGCGCGTCCGACCCATGCCGCGATCCTGTCGGCCTTTGCCGATCTGGCGCGCGACAGCATTACCGGCGACCTTGTCTTCATCTCGATGAGCGGGCACGGCACGCGCCAGCCTGATCAGAACGGCGATGAAACCGACGGGCTGGACGAGGTCTTTCTGCCCTCGGACATCGGAAGGGCTGAAAACGGCGCGCAGGTCATCCCGAATGCGCTGGTCGATGACGAGATTGGGGCGGCCGTGATGGCCATACGCCGCAAGGGGGCGGATGTGGTAATCGTCATGGACTCTTGCCATTCGGGATCTGGCCTGCGGGATGCCGCCCCCGACCAGATGGCGCGCTTGGTCGATCCTGCGGTTTTGGGCATCAGGGCCGACGCGGTGGGCACCGGCGGCAAGGTCAGCGTGCTGGAGGCCGAGGACGGGCAGGCCCCCGGCCAGGTCGTGGCCTTTTTCGCCGCCCGGTCAGATGAGGTGGCCCGAGAGGTCAACATGACCCCCGATGTGCCGGGCGATGCCGGATGGTACGGCCTGTTCACCGCCCGCTTTGCCGCGCGGCTGGCCGACAGTGACGGGTTGAGCTACCGCCAGTTGTTTCAGGCCGTTTTGTCTGACATGAACGACACCGCCTTGCCGGGGGGCGGGCCGTTGCAGACACCGTCATGGGAGGGGGGCCTGA
>JBBRKS010000014.1:0-45845 GCA_038231775.1 Rhodobacterales bacterium
GCAAAATCCTCGCCCACCTGCGGGCGCTCATCACCATGATCCTGGCGAGCATGGTCGGGGCCATCGAGGCCATTGGGGCCAAAATCTACCGGTCCAACGTCCTAACATCGCCTGAAATCGTTGTTCAGATGCGACGAAGTAGAACGAAAACTGTCCAATAGTTCGGAACGGACTGCTAAAAGCAGGTTTTGTGGCAAAGCAAGAAAAGCTCTAGATCGAAAAATTGGGTAGTCTTTGGATTGCCTGCAGTCAATCTGGATGCCGAACCTTTCGAGCCTACTTTCCCCGCCCCAAATTCAAAAAAGGAACATGCAGATCAAGCGAATCAAGATAGGCCAAGCCATAGGAATCATCAAACATCTTGAGCTTTTCCAAATGGTGGCGGGCATAGTGTTCAAAATCCGCCGGCTCAAATGCCGAATAGGGCACAGACCCAAAAGCGTCCGATCCAAGAGCCTTGTGGGAATAGGCCCACAACTCACCCGCCGCTTTCAGGTAGACAATCCGCAAGGCCAGATTTAACCTTGGCACAGTTCGATTCACCGTCGCAACATACGATTTCAAAAGCGGCGTGAAATCATTCCATCCGTCGCGAACACCGCGTTTCAAAAATATCCGAAACATCTCAAGCCCGTAGAAATCATGTTCACTGGCTTGTTCCGAACTTTCTTCGGCGTTTTGGCGATAGCCAAAAGATACTCCGTCCAAAACCGGGACATCCGCGACATTTTGCAAGGTCAGCATTTGAAAGAAGTGATCTCCGGACTTGATATGCTCTGGAAACCAGATTTTCTTGTTTTCAAGAAAATCCCGACGATAAACGCGCCGCCAGATAGAGGTCTGCCCCCCCATCAGAAGGGTTGACGGAAATAGATGGCAAGTCGCATTCCCCAAATCATAGCGGAAGGCAGTTTCCAATCTTTGGTCGCCAGCTTCCTCAGAGACGAGTCGCGACCAACGTTCAGGGTTGATGCAAGCTAAAATATGGAAACCGCCCTGTACAATTTCAGCCCCGGTGTGCCTGGCCAAATCCAGCAAGCCCGCAAAGAATCCCGGGCCTGGACTGCTGGTTGCGTCCACAAACGCGATATGGGCTGCATTCGAATGCATGCGCCCATAGTTGAACGCAGAACTGCGACCGGAGTGCTGATTGCGCAGCAGGGTTACCCGTGGATCATAGGTGTATTGCGCCTCGATAAGGTCGCTAGACCCGTCCGTCGAACCATCGTCAACGACGAGAACATTGATTTCATTTTGACTGCCGTCAAGAATCTCATCAATACAGTCGAGGACATTGGGCGCCGCATTGTGCATCGCAACGACGACATCAAGGCCGGGGTGTCTGCCACTCGGGTCCAACGATCGCCGCAATTTAAGAAGAGGCTGGCCTGCACGCGGAATCCATGTTTGACGCAACCCTTTGGCGTCAGAATTCACAAGTATCGACGGAATATGCGACCAGCTTTCACCTATCACATGATCCAACGCCGCATGATTCAAATCGGCAATGATATTCTCTTCGACCTTTGGGGCGATCAGCTTAAGAAGGTTAGGACCCAACACGGTCAAGAGAGCGGCAGAGAGGGTCGGCGCTGTGAAAACCTCGTATTCGCTGGATGCGTTGGCTCCCCGTTCAACATAACCCGGATTTACCAAAGAACGACTGTAGTCAACAATTGGCAGCAGATCGGCCAAATCTGCAATGGTTTGTGCACCTCCGGTTTGTAATTGAACTAGAAGTTGTGCAATGCCTTCAATTTTCAAAGGAGTATCCGCAAAAGAATGGCCAATCGCGAAGGGCAAGGGTACAATATTCGTCATGCCCAGCATCTGTATATTTTGGTGCAAGGCTGCAAAAGTCTGTGGATCGGGTTCAAAGCAATATACTTGCCAGCTGGGAAAGGCCGAGGCAAACGGCAAGGAAAATGCGCCAAATCCAGCGCCAATGTCCAGCGCAACTCCAGTCTGCGCTAGGGTTTGGCTCGCCAATGCCGGCTGATAAATATGCCGCAAACGCCATTGCGAATCGGATCTCAGAAATTGGAATCGAGGCGCTGCAATAGAAAGCGTATGCCCGAACGCGGTAATTTCAACCATCTCCGACAAATCGGGGTCCGCGTCGGTTCGAAAATATGCCTCGGATGAAATCGGAACGAAAATAGGCTGTTCTGCTGAAATTGTACGAGATTTGATTTTCGAATCAATAGTTGATTTACTATCTTGCGAATCTTTTTTCATATTTCATACCGTGCTCGTTAAAACGGCAAGATACCTTCGTGCCTGGTCAAGGTTTCCCGCCTCTGGGGGAAGAGAAGAGGGAATATGGGTGAAAAGTGGATCAACTAAGCGGATCATGGCTTGCGCACACTGCCTGAAAGCACGGCGGTGATGAAGGGAAACGAACGTTTCGCACCACTCCATGATCTTCAGGCAACTCGCAAGAACAGCAGCACGGTGCGCCGGATCGTGAACCTCGGGTCGTCGAGCAAAGGATTCTAGAGTCATCTTGCTGACGGCGATAATATCAAAGCGCAAATCGCTTGCGGTCGCCGTGATCTGAGGTCGCTGATAGCGCTTGAAGTATGTAAATGTCGGGCAATCAAGGAAAGTGATACTTTGCGATTCACAAATGATGTTCGTATGAAAAAAAATATCTTCAAAGAAATGCGTATTGGGAAACTTGATATTTGATTTTTCAAGAAACTGTCGGCGGATGATTTTGTTTGCCGACTGTGGTTCTATTTGTTGAACGAGCGTACAAATCTTGGAGTAAATCGGATTGTCACGCAAGAATGTCTCTTCCGGGCCAAGGCATGAAATCTGCTCAAAAATATCGGCATCATAGAAATCTTTAATATCGCCACGCAAATCCTGCAGAATTCCGGGGCAGAGCAGAAGATCGGCTTTGGAAGAGTCAATCGCCTTGGATATCGCCGCAAAAGA
This sequence comes from Rhodobacterales bacterium, assembly GCA_038231775.1. Classification (GTDB taxonomy): domain Bacteria; phylum Pseudomonadota; class Alphaproteobacteria; order Rhodobacterales; family Rhodobacteraceae; genus Stagnihabitans. Next base: position 2,944 of record JBBRKS010000014.1, read on the forward strand.
CCAGTTTGGGCGAGTATCGTCGGCATCTAAAAAACAGATATAGTCGCCCGTTGCCAATTCAAGCGCGGTGTTTCGCGCACTCGACAGGCCATCATTGGCCTGCATCACAACGGTGATACGCGGATCATCCAACTTGGCCAGCACGGCCAAGGTTTCTTTGGAAGAACCATCATCCACAATGATGTACTGAAAGTCACGGAAACCCTGTGCCAAAACGGATCGAACGCTGGCCATCAGGGCCGGACCTTCGTTGTAAGTCGTGGTGATGCAGGTCAGTTTTGGCATGCGTACCGATCCGAAAATTTTTCAGTCTTGCGACTAGGATATATGCGTTCAAAGCTGGCTGACCAGACACCAAATTCGTGTGGACAGGTGAGGTGAGCTTTGCCACTAACCAAAATGCCCCCGAATTTCGGGTATGCCGGGGCGGACAGTCACTTCGATATGCTTTTTTGACATGCAGCAACCGCAGATCAGTTTGGCAGACGCTGTGGCATTCGGGTCCGCGGTTGGGAAAGCCAGCGGCGGAAATTAGAGGTCAGCCATTTGCAGAGATATCTTCGTGGCTGCCGAGGGTTGGCAGCCACGAAGATCACTGTTCAGGTACGTATTCTTGGCCACCCGTTTCACCATCGCTTGTGTCCCCACTGCCGGAGTCTCCACTGCTTGTGTCTTCGGAGATTCCCGGGTCGGCAGCGCTGGTGTCGTCATAGGTTCCTGTATCGCTGCTCCCATCTGAGCAGGCTGCGTCGCTGATTTGGCCGGCGCAATCTTGGATTCCATCCGAGCCATCATCGACCGATTGGTCCATTGAGCCTGTGCCATCATCGACCGATTGATCGATGGACCCAGATCCATCCTCAAGGGGTTGGTCCACCGTGTCAGACCCGTCATCGACAGGTTGGTCCATTGAACCGGAACCGTCGTCGGAGTTTTGGTCAGCGGAGTCAGTCCCGTCATCGACTGTGCTGGTCTCTTCAGTCGTCTGCGGGTCACTTGTGGAAGCGTCGTCTGGCGCTGCGCTGCCTGTTTCATCACCGTACAGCGCGGAATCGGATGTATCGCCTGCATCTGCAACGGTGTCGGTTGTTGAAAAATCCGCGTCACCTTCGCTTGCGGTGAAGGGATCGGTATCTTCTGTCGTTGCCGCATCAGGTTCTTCCAGCAGGACAGGATCGTCTGCCGGGTCGTAGACCACATCGGTTTCGCCATCCTGCCAAACCGAACCCGACCCGCCTTCGACATAGCTGCCATCCACGATCTGTTCGTCGTAGGAACTGGAGTCGTAGCGCGTCGCAGACGTCATCTCCTCGGTGAAAGAAGTCGAGGTGATGGTTTCCTGGATGTAGGTTTCGGATCGTTCGTAGGCCGTATAAATCTCTTCAGAGTAATACGAGACATATTCGCTGTAGCTGTATGACGCGTATCCGAAGCTGGTCCAGCTTGAAACGGCATAGACGTCAAACGGCTGGTAAAAGTAGGTTGGGGTGATCACAGTGGCCGCGCGGTAGGTGCGACCATTCTTATGCGTGCCCGCGATCTGATAGTTTTGGGTGCCGCCATTCAGGAAATAGGCAATGATCGCGTCAACATCCGACGGCTTTTTCACCTGACGGCCAAGGATGCTGCTGATCACATCGCCCGGCTTCAGACCGGCAAGCTTGCCCAGACCGTCCGGCTTGACCGAAACGATCATGACGCCGGTGGCCCCCTTCGCCAGCTTGAACTTGCGCGCAACGTCTTTTGTCACCGGCATCAGGACCGCACGCAGCGCTTTTGAAACATATGGTTTGGGAAGGGTCGACTTTTTGGCCGCCTTGGCCATGACTTCGGTCGGGAAAAGCACAACTGACCCGACAACCGGAACTGCGATCGCAAGCAGCAAAGAAAGGGCAGTGGCCAGGTGCTTGAGGCGTATTTTCATCTGAACCTATGATTTATTTACAGTTTGATATCCGCCGAAGCTTTCGATGGTCTTAAGGGTATTGTCGCGTTCCACCCTTTCCGAAAAGGTATCGTTCGTCAAATTGTACTTTAAATAGTCGATTGATTATCAATGATCCAGACAGATGGGCTTGGGTCAATCGTGATCGGACCAATCGAAACAATCGATTTGACAGGTGTGCAGGCACCCGGGCGCTTGATAGCCGCGAAGTTCGAGTTGTCAAGATTAGAAACCGCATGACAGTCGGTCACGAAAACCCTGCGCTGGCTGGCGAGAATATCGTCAAACAGGTCCATTTGGCGGGCAACGGCCCAGCAGCCCACGACCCGCGCATGAGCTAGGCCTAGCCCCTTCCAATGCGTCCATGGCCAAGCGCTTCGTCACTTTGTCGGCAATCAGCCGTTCGGGTGCAGCCGATCTGGTCGCTATTTCAATCCATTGGCCCGGGCGATGAAGTCCGACAAATGCGGCACGTAATCGGTCGCTCCGTCGCCGCCAGTTGCCATGGCCAGCGCGAAAGAGTTCTTCACGGCACTGGCCATAGGGGTCGCTACCGTGGCCGAATTCGCCATCGATTCGACGTAGCGCATATCCTTGTAAGCGTTGCTGAGGCTGAACTTGTGCGCTTCGCGGTTGCCCTCTAATGCATAGCCCATGAAGGTCTGGTAAAACCCACAATCCATGCGACCGCCACGAATGACCTTGTCAAAGTCGGCTACCGGAATCCCGACTTTACGCGACAAAGCCAAGGCTTCAGAGTACAGCGCCGCATAGCCCAGTGACAGGAAATTGTTCAACAATTTCATCCGGTGCCCGTCGCCCACATCCCCGATATGAACGATCTTGGCCGCCCAGGTCGCAATCACCGGGCGGACCCGGTCAAACAGGTCTGAGGTGGCACCGACCATGCAATCCAGCGTGCCCTCCCACGCCTCTTTTGGCGTGCGGCTTAGGGGCGCGTCAACCAGATGCACGCCAATTTCGGCCAGCTCAGCCGCCAGCCGCGCCGTAACAGTAGGATCGCTGGTTGAACAATCGACAATCACACTGCCAGCGGCCAGCGCAGGCTTGAGGGCGGCCACCGCAGCCGCCACCTCGGGAGAGCCTGTCAGGCATAGGAAAATCATCGTACAGGACCGCGCCATATCCGGCATCGAGGTCGCCTCAACCGCGCCGCGTGCCACCAGATCGTCAACCGGTTTGCGGTTGCGGTGGGCAATGACCGTCAAAGGATAGCCCTTTTCAACGATGTTCTTCGCCATGCCTTGCCCCATAAGGCCGATGCCGATGAAGCCGATTTTTTCTGAAGTCTGGGTCATGGTTGGTCCATTCTTGGCATGTCAGGAAAGATTGAAGCGGTGGCGCAGATCGGCGACCTGATCTTGGGTCAGCGTGCGCAGGGCTTGGTTTTGCAGCATCAGGAAAAGCTTCGCAGTCTCTTCCAGTTCTTCGGTGGCATATTGCGCGTTGGCAAGGCTGGTGCCGGCAACAACGGGCCCATGATTGGCCAACAGCACGGCATGATGGCCACTGGCCAGCGCCTTGACGGCTTGGGCCAGATCGGGGTCACCGGGCGCGAAATAGGGCACCAACGGCAGCCGCCCGATCCGCATGATATAATAGGCGGTCAGTGCGGGCAGCACGTCGTTCGGGTCGACATCGCGCAGGATGCTGACGGCAGTCGCATGGCTGGAGTGCAGGTGCACGACGGCTGCAGCATCGGCACGTTCGCCGTACATCGACAGGTGCAGGAAAGCTTCCTTGGTGGGCGCATCACCGGAGATCAGCGTCCCCGTCTCATCCAGACGCGACAACCGTGCCGGGTCAAGCGATCCCAAAGAGGCGTTGGTGGGCGTCATCAGCCAACCGCCATCTGCCAGCCGGACCGAGATATTGCCGCTCGATCCCGCCGTCAGCCCCCGGCTGAACAACGAAGCGCCAACCTTGCAAATCTCATCCCGGATGCGGGTTTCTTCAGACATGCGCCGGTTCCGTCTGCAACTGCGCCCATGCTTTCAGGAAAAAGTCAGCCGTCCCGAAGTTGCCGGATTTCAACGCCAAAGCCAGATCACGACGGCCAGAGCCGCGCGTCCAAGGCACGCCGGGGTCAATCTCTGGCCCTATTTCCAACACTGTGACGCCAAGTGCGCCAACCACCGCGCCAGAGGTTTCACCGCCCGCAATCAGGAAGCGGCTGAAACCGGCCTCGGACAGTCGCACGGCAATCGCGGCAAGCGTTTCTTCGACCAGCGCCCCAGAGGCCTGCTGTCCGATCTGGGCCTGAACGGCGCGCAGGGCTTCAGGGTCAGCGCTGGAATAGATCAGCGGTATGGCATCTTCGCGCTGCGCAATGGCCCAGCTTGCAAGGTTTGCGGCGGTCTGACGCCCTTCGGCCAAGGCTGCAACATCAATGGAAAGGGAGGGCAGACCGGCTGCCTTAGCCGCTGCAATCTGGGTTCGGGTTGCAAGCGAGCAGGATCCGGCCAGAATGACACTGCGCCCGTCAGGGGCTGCCATCGTGGTCTGTGTCGGTCGCGGTTTCACTTTGCCCGCGCGGACAAAATTCGCAGCCAACCCCAAGGCAATGCCCGAACCGCCGGTGACCAGACGCATTCCATCACAGGCGGCCCCCAGCGTAAGCAGGTCTGCGTTGGTCAACGTGTCCACAATCACGATGCGATTGCCCTGCGCCTGCTGTCCCGCAATCGCCGCACGAACTGCCCTTTCGCCCTGCTGGATCGTCGAAATCTCGATCAATCCGACCGGTAACGCTGTCTGACGGCTCAGCACGCGCACAAGGTTTGCATCCCGCATCGGGTTCAGCGGGTGATCCTTCAACGGGCTGTCGGAAAGCAGTTGGTTGCCGACAAAGAGGTGCCCTTTGTAGGTGGTGCGTCCGGCGGCGGGAAATGACGGGCAGGCAATTGTCACGTCTACCCCTAACTCTGTCATCAGCGCCTCGGCCACCGGCCCGATATTGCCGGCATCGGTCGAATCGAAGGTTGAGCAGTACTTGAACAGGATCTGCTCTGCCCCGCCCGCCTTCAAGGCGCGCGCAGCGGCCAGAGATATCGCAACCGCCTCACCTGCCGGAATTGATCGTGATTTCAGGGCGATAACAACGGCATCCGCATCAGGTAGTGCTGCGTCCGCCCCCGGCACGCCGATCACCTGAACCGTCCGCAGCCCCTCGCGGGACAGCATCAGGCAAAGGTCGGTCGCCCCGGTGATATCGTCTGCCACTGCGCCAATCAGCACGTCGTATTTTCCCTATCTGGTCACGGCTTGTCGGTAGTCTGTACCTTAAACGACCGCCACTGCGCCGTCGGTTCGCCACTATGTCTCAGCCGATTTCGTCACTCTTTCCGGTCTACATCTAGCACCTTCGACCAGAATGACACCGCTATCATTCCGCAATCGCCAAGACAAGATCAAGGGGTGCATCGGCTGCCTTTGCGCCATTTTCCAGACTTCAATGGCCAAGGCAAATATCGGAGTCCGCCCAGCATTTCCAACCCATCGACGTGGGTTCGCAGGTCGCTGTTCCCTTCAGCGCGGATGGCAGGCTAGCGCAAATACACTGCGGCGAGTCCACTTGAAGACAGCTATGAATCCGACTCGGCAAAGCGGTAGCCCGCGCCCGGTTCCGTCTTGATCAAAGTGGGAAAGTTGGGGTCGGGTTCGATCTTGGCGCGCAATTGGCCGATAAAGACGCGCAGATACTGGGTGTCGTCGTGATGCGCAGGACCCCAGACCGCCGTCAGAATCTGGCGATGGGTGACAACCCGGCCAGAATTGCGGGCTAGAACCGCAAGAAGATCATACTCCTTCGGCGTCAACCGCACCTGAACCCCGGATCGCAAGACAAGCCGCTTGTCGAGGTCGATAGCAAGATCACCGATTTCGACCCGCATCACCTGACCTGACGCGCGGGCGGCGTGCCGGGCAGCGGTGCGCAGGCGGGCCAGAAGTTCGCTCATCCCGAAGGGCTTTTCGACGTAGTCGTCAGCCCCAAGATCAAGGGCCGCAACCTTTTCCGCCTCGCGGTCGCGGGCCGACAACACGATGATCGGAACTTTGGAAAAGGCACGTATGTCGCGCAGCACGTCTTTGCCGTCCATGTCGGGCAGGCCCAGATCAAGGATGATCGCATCTGGTGTGGCACTGGCAGCCAGACGGATCGCCTCGCGCCCGATGGTGGCGGGCAGGATATCGTATCCCGCACTGCCCAACGCGATGCGCAGCAGGGACTGAATCTGCGGCTCGTCATCGACCACCAGGACGCGCGGCAATGTCATGGCCGGGTTCCCGTTTCGGCAGAAATATCGTCATGCGCGAAAGCATTATCCGCGGGATCACCGGGCGGCAATTCAGCGGCGGGCAGGCGCACGACCAGCCGTGTGCCGCGTCGTCGCAAGGCCGGGCTTTCGGCCTTGATCGTGCCGCCCATCGCTGAAACGAGACCCCGGCAGATTGACAGCCCCAGACCCGTGCCGGGCTTGCGCCGGTCTGCCCCACCGGCGCGGTAGAATTTTTCAAAAACCCGCTCCAGATCGGCGGGTTTGATGCCGGGGCCTTCGTCGGTCACGCTGATCACCACATCCTTGCCCTCGTCGCGGGCATGAACGCTTACCTCGCCCTCGCCCCCATATTTGTGCGCGTTGTCGAGAAGATTGTACACAACCTGCAGCAGCAGGTCCTGATCGCCGCGGATAAAGTGCAGATCGGGCGCAAGACTGATCCGGGTTTTGCGGCCATGGGTCTTTTGCAACCGCTCCGCCGCACTGCGGACCGCGTCCGCGACGTCAACCCAATCGCGCTTAACCTTGATTGCCCCGGATTCGATGCGCGACATGTCCAGAAGGTTGGCGACAAAGCGGCTCAGGCGGGCAGCCTCCTGGTCAATCGTCAGCATCAGGTCCTGACGCGCTGGCTCTGTCAGGTCCTGCAATTGGCGCAACGAGGAGACTGCCCCGGTGATCGACGCCAAAGGCGTTCGCAGATCGTGCGACAAGGACGACAGCAAGGCATCGCGGATGTTCTCGTTCTCTTGCAGGGCCGCCGCCTTGACCGCCTCGCCCACCAATTGCACGCGGTCCAGTGCAACGGCGGCCTGTTCGGCGATGGCATTCAGCGTCAACTCTTCGTCCCGGGCCAGTGGCAGGTCGGTGTCGGTCGGTTCATAGCCCAGCACAGCCACCACCCGGCGCGGCGTCGAAAGCGGTTGAAAGCGGTACCGCACTTTGGGCAGCGTGCCCGTGCGCCAGCCTGCCACCTCGGCCTTGTCCAGCGCCCAGCGGGCGGCGGTGCGTTCGGTGGGGTCCAACAATTCATCGGGCGGCCAGGCGGCCAACGCCTCAAGCTCGTGATCCGAGGGCAGAAGCAGGATCGCCTTTCCCCCCAAAATCGCATGAACCTGCGTGACAGTGGCCCAAAGCACCGCCTCGGCGGTCGAGGCAGCCGAAAGCCTGCGTGAAAATTCAAACATTGCCTCGGTGGCAAGGGTGCGCTGCAACGCACTGCGCGCCTGATCGCGCACCCGCCCGGCTAGGGAGCCTGTCAGGACCGCCACCGCCAAAAAGATCAAAAGCGCGAAAAGCTCATGCGGTTTGGCCACGGTCAGCGTGTAAAGCGGGTCGAGGAAGAAAAAGTTGTAAGCCAAAAACGAGGCAAAGGCCGCAAGGATCGCAGCCCGCGTGCCAAGGCTGACTGCACAGGCCAGAACTGCGGCCAGAAAGATCATCGACAGGTTGGGCAGTTTCACAAACTGCGTCAGGGCCGTGCCGATCAGAACAGCCAACGCTGTCGAGGCCAGTGCCGCCGCAGCATCCCGCGCCAGCCCCGCACGCGGCCATATGAAATCCAAGGCCAACGGCGCATCGGGCGCATCTGTCGGCACAACATGCGCGCCGATCCCTTGCACCTTGCGCACCAGTTGATCCGAAAGCGATTGCCCGAAAAACTTGCCCACAAACCCCACACGCGACCGTCCCACCACGATCTGCGTGACATTCTCGCGCTGGGCCAGACGCAACAGGTCGGTTGGAAAATCGCTGCTGGTCAGGCGGGTGATCTCGGCACCCAAAGTCTCGGCCAGTTTCAAGATCTCGGTCGCCATGGCTTGAGCCCCGGCATCGGGCCGCGACACATGCACGGCGATCCAGCTTGCGTTCAGGCTGGTCGCCAGACGGCTGGCCTTGCGCACAAGGGGTTCCGACCCTTTGTCGCCGCCAATGCAGACCAAAAGCCGTTCTGCCGTGCCCCACGGCCCCTCGATCGCCTTTTGTCGCAGAAATTCGGTCATCTGGTCATCGACGCGGTCGGCGGTTTGGCGCAGGGCCAGTTCGCGCAGGGCGGTCAGATTGCCAATGGTAAAGAAATTCTCGGTCGCCGCCCGTGCGGTCTGTGGCAGATAGATCTTGCCGGATTTCAACCGGGTGATCAGTTCGTCCGGCGTGATATCGACCAGAACCACATCCGAGGCCGTGCGCAATATCGTGTCGGGCACCGTTTCGCGCACCAGAACGCCGGTGATGTGGCTTACAACATCGGCAAGACTTTCCAGATGCTGGATGTTCAACGCGGTCCAGACGTCAATCCCGGCGTCCAGCAGTTCCTTGACGTCTTGCCAGCGTTTGGGATGGCGGCTGTCGGGCGCGTTGGTGTGGGCCAGTTCATCGACCACCATCAGGCGAGGGTGGCGGGCAAGCGCTGCATCAAGGTCGAACTCTTCCAGTGCGACACCGCGGTGGGTCAGATTACGACGGGCAAGTACTTCAAGCCCGGTCACCAGCGCCTCGGTTTCCGCCCGGCCATGGGTTTCGACAAGACCGATCACCACCTCTTGCCCCTCGGCTTTCAGACGGGCGGCGGCTTGCAGCATCGCATAGGTCTTGCCGACCCCGGGGGCAGCCCCGACAAAGATTTTCAAACGCCCGCGACCCCGGTTGCTCAGCGCCAGCAAAGCATCGGGGTCGGGACGTTTGTCAGTGTCGCGGGTGTCGACCATGACAGGATTAGGTCATTTGGCCGCAGTCTTGTCGAGAGCGAGGTTCAGGCGCAGCACATTGACATGCGGCTCTCCTATCAGGCCGAACAGGCGGTCGGTGGTGTGGGCGGTGACCAAAGCGGTCAGATCGGCCTGGGGCATGCCCCGTGCAGCCGCAACCCGCGCCACTTGCGCCAAGGCATTGGCGGGTGAAATGTCCGGGTCCAGCCCCGAGGCAGAGGTGGTGACGGCATCCGCCGCAACACCCGACCGTCCGGCCACATCGCCTTTGACCCGGTCCATCAGCTTTTGCGACAATGGGCCAAGGTTTGACCCGCCGGACGACGCAGCGTTGTAGGCGGCAGCCGACGGGCGCGGGTGGAAGTAGCGGTCAGTGGCAAAGTCCTGACCGATCAGGTCCGATCCGATCACCTGATCGCCGACAGTGATCTGACTGCCATTGGCCTGATGGGCAAAGGCCAACTGGGCCACTCCGGTGATGGCCAGGGGATAGGCGATGCCCGTCAGCAGGGTGAACAAGGCCAACAGAACAAGCGCGGGGCGAATATGGGTCAACATGATAACCTCTTAAGCCAGGTGAAGGGCGGTGACGGCCAGGTCGATGGCCTTGATGCCGATGAAGGGCAGGATCAGGCCGCCCAAGCCGTAGATCGCCAGATTGCGCCGCAACAGGGCCGCAGCCCCGACCGGGCGGTAAGGCACACCCTTCAGCGCCAGCGGGATCAACGCCACGATGATCAGCGCGTTGAAGATCACCGCTGACAGAATGGCAGACTGGGGTGAGGCAAGGTGCATCAGGTTCAGCGCCGCCATCTGCGGATAGGTCGCCACGAACAGCGCGGGCAAGATGGCGAAATACTTGGCCACGTCGTTGGCAATCGAGAACGTGGTCAGCGACCCGCGCGTCATCAACAACTGTTTGCCGATTTCGACAATCTCGATCAGCTTGGTGGGGCTGGAGTCGAGATCGACCATATTGCCCGCCTCACGCGCCGCCTGGGTGCCGGTTTGCATCGCCACACCCACATCGGCCTGCGCCAAAGCGGGCGCGTCGTTGGTGCCGTCACCGCACATCGCGATCAGACGGCCGCCTTTTTGCTCGCGGCGAATGTAGGCCAGTTTGTCCTCTGGGGTCGCTTCGGCCAGAAAATCATCCACGCCGGCCTCTGACGCAATCGTGGCGGCGGTGATCGGGTTGTCGCCGGTGACCATCACCGTCTTGATGCCCATGGCGCGCAGGGCGGCAAACCGTTCCTTGATGTTGGGCTTGATCACGTCTTTCAGATGGATCACGCCCAAAAGCTGGCCATTCTCGGCCACGCCCAGTGGAGTGCCGCCCGACCGGGCGATACGGTCAATCGCCTGACGGAATTCCACCGGGGCATGCTCCATCGTCATATTGGCGTAGCGCAGGATGGAATCCACAGCACCTTTGCGGATCATCCGTTGGCCGTGGTCGATGCCCGACATCCGGGTTTGAGCGGTAAACGGGATGATTGTGGGTGCCATGAGCGAAAAATCAGGGTCCTGCATGCCGTATTCGGACTTTGCCAGCGCCACGATTGACCGACCTTCGGGTGTTTCATCCGATTGGCTGGCCAGCATGATCGCGGCGGCCAGATCCGTGTCACGCCCATTGGCAAGGGCGATAAACTCGGACGCCATCCGGTTGCCGAAGGTGATCGTACCGGTCTTGTCCAACAATAGCGTGTCGACATCGCCCGCCGCTTCAACAGCGCGGCCGGATGTGGCGATGACGTTGAAGCGGATCAGGCGGTCCATCCCGGCGATGCCGATGGCGGACAACAGGCCGCCAATGGTGGTTGGGATCAGCGTGACTAGCAAAGCCACCAGCACGACGACGGAAACCACCGTGCCAGAATATCCGGCGAGCCCCCAAAGCGTGACCACGGCAATCAGAAAGATCAGCGTCATGCCCGAAAGCAGAACCGAAAGCGCCAGTTCGTTCGGCGTCTTTTGGCGTTCAGCACCCTCGACCAGTGCAATCATGCGGTCGATGAAGGTGGAGCCGGGAGCTGCCGTGATGCGCACCTTGATCCAGTCGGACAGGACCGTGGTGCCACCCGTGACGGCAGAACGGTCGCCCCCCGCCTCACGGATGACCGGGGCGCTTTCACCGGTGATGGCGGCCTCGTTTATGGCGGCGACACCTTCGATGATCTCACCGTCCAACGGCACCACGTCGCCGCTTTCGACCAGCACAACATCGCCCAAGGCCAGGTTCAGCGCATTGGTGCGTTCGTACAGATTGTCCTTGGCATCGGGATGCAGCAGCAGTTTGGCCTGCACATCACTGCGGCTTTGGCGCAGACTGGCAGCTTGCGCCTTGCCGCGCCCTTCGGCGACCGCCTCGGCAAAGGTGGCGAACAGCACGGTGAACCACAGCCAGACTGCGATCTGGCCGGAAAACAACGGGCTGCCAGCCCCTTGCACCAGTTCGCGCAGCCACAGGAAGGTGACAAGGGCTGCCACCACCTCTGTCACAAAAATCACCGGGTTGCGCATCAGGCTGCGTGGGTTTAGTTTCAGCACGGCATCACGGGCGGCAACAAGGATGATCGCCTTGTCACACAGCGCCGGGGTTGCGGGGGTAGACATTGTCATCTCCTTAAAACGTCTTGCCGGCAAGCATCAGAACATGCTCGACCACCGGCCCCAGCGCCAAGGCCGGGAAGAATTGCAGCCCGCCCAGGATCACGATGACCCCGACCAGCAGGCCGACGAACAACAGGCTGTCGGTTGGCAAGGTGCCCGCCGAAGCGGCAGCGCGGGTCTTGGCCGCCAGTGATCCCGCCATCGCCAGAACTGGGATGACATAGGCAAAGCGGCCCAAGACCATCGCAATCCCAAGCGTCACATTGAACCACGGCGTGTTGGCCGACAGCCCGGCAAAGGCCGACCCGTTGTTACCCGCAGCCGAGGAATAGGCGTACAGCAGCTCGCTTAACCCATGCGGGCCTGTGTTGTTCAGCCCAGCCAAAGCCACCGGCAGCACCGCTGCGATCGACGTAAAGCCAAGGATGACCAAGGGCAGGATCACCACCGCCAGAACGGCCAGCTTGATCTCACGCGCTTCGATCTTTTTACCCAGGAACTCCGGTGTGCGGCCCACCATCAGGCCCGCGACAAACACCGACAGCACGGCAAAGACCACCATGCCGTACAGGCCCGACCCGACACCGCCCGGCAACACCTCACCCAACTGGATCAGCACCATGGGCACCAGCCCGGCCAAAGGCATCAGGCTGTCGTGCATGGTGTTGACGGCACCGCAAGACAGACCCGTGGTAGCGGCCACGAACAGGGCTGACATGGCTTGACCAAAACGCACCTCGTGCCCCTCCATATTGCCCTGAGACGGGTCAACGCCAAGGGCGGTCAGCAAGGGGTTGCCCGCAGTCTCGGCCCAATAGACGACCCCGACACCAACCATCAACAGCACTGCCATCGCCGACAGGATCGCCCAGCCTTGGCGTTCGGACCCGACCATCCGGCCAAAGGTGATCGGCAACGCGGCAGACACCACCAGCATCGCCCAGATCGCCAAAACGTTCGACAGGGCTGAAGGGTTTTCAAACGGATGCGACGAGTTGGCGTTAAAGAACCCGCCGCCATTGGTGCCCAGTTGCTTGATCGCCTCCTGGCTGGCCATCGGGCCGATAGAGATGACCTGATGCGCCCCCTCCAGCGTGGTCGCGTCAAACGACCCGGCCAAAGTCTGCGGCACACCCAGCGCCACCAGCACCAGCGCCATCACCACCGACAACGGCAGCAGGACGTAAAGCGAGGCGCGGGTCAGATCGACCCAGAAGTTGCCAAGCGTGGCAGAACCCGTGCGCGCGAAGGCCCGCGTCACGGCCATCGCCAGGGCAATCCCGGTGGCGGCCGAAAGGAAGTTGTGAACCGCCAACCCCGCCATCTGGCTGAAATTGCTCATCGTGCTTTCGCCCGAATAGGCCTGCCAGTTGGTGTTGGTCAAAAAACTGACCGCGGTGTTGAACGCCAGATCAGGCGGCACACCCGGCAGACCCATGTGGTTGCCCGGCAGCACGCCCTGCAGTCGCAGGATCGCGTACAACGAGACAAAGCCCCCCGCACTGAAGACCAACACGGCCATGGCATAGCTGTGCCAGCTTTGCTCATTGGTCGGATCAATCCCCGCCGCACGGTAAAAACCACGCTCGACCGGGCCAAGAACCGAAGTCAGAAAGGTACGTTCGCCCGTGAACAGCCGCGCCATGAAGCGTCCAAGGGGTAAAACTGTTGCCAGCACCAAGGCCAGCGTGACCGCGATTTGCAGCCATCCGTTCAATGTCATGATATTGCGTCCATGCCGCCCGGCGTTCTGTGTCTCAGAACTTTTCCGGGATGATGAGGGTGATGATAAGGTAGACGGCCAAGGCTACGGCAACCACAAGTCCAAGGATTGCTTCGAACATGCCCGCCCCCTCAAGCCCGCTTGAGGGCGGCGGTATAAACCGCCATGAGCGCGATCAGGCCCAAGCCCAAACCGCAGTAAATCAGTTCCGCCATAGGTATTCTCCAGTTGATTTGGGCTTACCCTACGGCGTACCGGCATAACGCTTCCATTCCGAAGGTCGGCAGCCGGTATAAGGAACTTGTGGGGGTAGAGTGGTCGCAACGGACCGTTTGCATGCCCATCATTGATGCAAATGCCCTTGACCCGGTTTCATCGCAGGTCAGAACCGTTCCGTCATTCGCCGCCGATTTGGCCCCGAATTGGGGAAGCTTGTAAAAAATTCATTGTCCCGACCAAGTCACCGATTGTCGCACAGAAAGATGGGTGGTGAGGATCATGCTAAGAAACAGAGCGAAGCTGTAGGTCAGCGGGGATATTGAATGGGCCCATATACTTAGCTGGCCGTGGGATTGGCATGTCATGCGCGTGAACTCGCAGCGCGGCTGGCCCAAGCGAAAAGCGCATCTGCCGATGGTTCGAGTTTTCCCGGCCGTTTGCAACACTCGCACAAAGGGCTGTCCAGCAACTCCCAACGCCGGTCAGGTACCGCTACAACGAACCATCTAATAGGCCAGAGTCAAGCGACATTTTGCCTTGCGCAAATGCTACGCGCGCGCGGCCAGAACTTTTGGCCTCGTACAACGCCTTGTCCGCAAGGCGGATCAGGTAATGAACGCTCTGCGGCTGGGCAAAGGAACTTGCAACACCAATGCTGACCGAAGGTGGCGGGCCGCCTTCAAAAGACGGCTTGCACAGCTTCATGCGAACCGCATCGGCACGTTCGGCCAGAACCTGAGGCGAGTCTGCTTTGGACAAGATGGCCACGAATTCATCGCCCCCAAGCCGTGCGACCATCCCGATGCCGCCAAGCTCTGCTTTCAGCACATTCGCCACGCATTTCAAAACGGTGTCGCCGACATCATGGCCCCAACGGTCGTTGATGGCTTTAAGGTTGTCCACGTCGATGACCATCGCACCAAGGTTGGTCGATGCCTTACCGGCACGCTCCAACTCGGCGATGTGCGCCTCAAAGGCCCTGCGGTTCATGATGCCGGTCAACGGATCATGGCCCGTCAGATACTCCAATTCCTTCTGGGCGACCAAAAGTTGCGCCAGACGTTCCTGTGCGATCTGAGTGGCCGCGACCAGATCATCCGTCTTTCGCACGTCATCCGTGACATCCCAGTTGACGCCGATAAAGCATGGGCCATTAATACCGTTCGGCGAGAAAGCCACACGGCTGCGAATGTGGCGCACCTCTCCGCCTTTGCGAACAATGCGGTATTCAAGGTTGTACGGCTGTTTCGTGGCTTGGCCTGCGACGGTCTCGGCCACGACGCGCCTGCTATCGTCGTGATGGACGAACTGTTCCCAGATATCACGGGGAAGCGGGTCCAGATCATTGGGTACGCCGTAGATCGCGCGCAGCCGCCTGTCCCAACTGACGGTTTGCGTGGCAATGGTGAAATTCCAGATGCCGATCTCGGCAACGCCCACCGCCATTTCCAGTTGTTGGGCCGCAGCAACGCGGTCAGCTTCCAGCGCCTTCATCGCGGTCACATCAGTGTCGATCCCGACAAACCGGATCGCCCGGCCAAACTGGTCAAACTGGACCGCCCGCCCACGACACATGAACCATGTCCAGCCGCCAAGCAGGTTCTTCTCCCGATACTCAAACGCCACGGTCTTTGCTGTGCCAGCGTTGATCATGTCGGTAAAGCGTCGGGCGGTTTCAACATCATCGGGATGCAGCGTGTTCAGCCACGCTTCATCCGAGGGCGCCAACGGCTGATCCCGGTCAAGGCTGCGGATTTCATGCCACTTGTCAGAATAAGTCTTCTCACCACTCTCAAGGTCGTAGTCCCATACCCCAAGGTCAGCCGCCTCTATAACCGCGCGCCAATATTCAATGTCCGGCAGCTTGGACTTCACGAAAGGCCACCTCTTTTCATACTATCTAGTGCGGAAACAGAGCATGGCTTGGGTTCGGTTGATAGTCCCAAAATCGGTATGATTTGCTGCATCCTGTAAATGTGACAGTGACCTTTCGGTAGTTTTGAGAGCGTGCACCGTGAGAACTTGTGTGGACAATATCAGTTCGGCGCCGGGTCTGATGCGCCTTGGACCAGCGCCGAGGCGGCCCTGATTGCAAGGTGCAGCACTGATACCCGTTTGGGAACGTTTGGCGGGGCAGGGTGCCTTAGTCACGGCCAGGATCTATCCGTTTCGTAGAAATCGGTCCAAGTGCGTCTGCTTTTGTTTGCTAGGCTTTCCTAAGCAGGCCCGGCCAGTTCGAAAAGGCAGGTGGCATGTTCTGCGCAGCGGGGAGGCTGCGGAGAGGGCAGGTACGACTTCGTATTTGGGCTGCGCGAGTCTGGGCGTCTGCGCCGGGGCATGGCCGCAGGTGCAATGCGGTGGTCTGCGAAATGGTGAAGCGTACAGGCTGTGTTGCACAAATCCCGTTAGGGATTCATCTCGTGAATCCAGCGTGGTAGCTGGGTTGGATGAACAAACCGAAAACCCCGGGCTACAAGACACTGAACTGGCTGGCGTACAACGGGGCGCTCAAGCGCCGCGGGTCTCTGACGGTCTGGTTTGATTCAGGCATGGCGTGGGCGGCGAAGCCAACCGGCAAGCGCGGCCGACAGCCCATCTACAGTGACGCCGCCGTGCAGACCTGCCTGACGATGAAGGTCCTTTTCGGCATGGCGCTTCGGCAAACGACCGGCTTCGTCGAGAGCCTGCTTCACCTAACCGGCCTGGACTGGGACGTGCCTGACTTCAGCACGCTCTGCCGTCGCCACAAGACCCTTGCCGAGAACATCCCACATCGGGGGGGCGCATGGCCCGCTGCACCTGCTGATCGACAGCACTGGGATCAAGGTGGAGGGTGAAGGCGAGTGGAGTGAGGCGGATCAGAAAGCAGTCCGGGGGACTGTTTTTCCGCTGAACGCACAAGCATGGCAGGGCCAAACGCCGCGTTTGGTGCAAGGTCCATCTCGGGAATGATGAGCAAACGCTGCAGATAAGGGCGGTCGAGGTCACCAGCAGCGACATAGGCGATGCGCACATGTTGCCTGCATTGCTCAGCCAGATCCCTCCCGATCAGGTGATCGCAAGCGTCACGGCCCCCTCTCACGGTTTGCAAGCAAACCGTTGCCGGGCAACGGACCGGGCCTAAGACACGCGCAAATGCCACGGCGCCATCCACTGCCCGGCAGTGCATGTCCACATGCACCAGAGGGGCCGAACGCAGGGCTCATGCCGTGATCCCACCCCGCAAGAATGCCAAGCCGTGGAAGACAGAAACGGCAGGCGCGGTCGCGCGCAACGAGGCGCTGTAGACGTCGAGATACCTTGGACGCGCGCTTTGACGACGGTGGAGTGGATATCACCGCCGAAGCCGCGCAGAGACCAAAATGCACTGCGTCAAACTGCTGGGTCAGCGCCTGATGGCTCGGGACTTCGTCCGCCAGGTCGCAGAGTTCCAAGTCCGTGTCGCCATACGAAACGGCTACACCGCTCTCGGCATCCCAGTCACGAAGGCCATGGGATAGGTCTGCATGGCAGAGGGGGGAACTCCGGCCATCAGCCGCTGTGTGCAACAGAGTCTAGGCTGACTGCAAGGTTTAAGCGGCTCTTGTTTGGATCCAAAACCGACGTTACTTGCGGCGAGGTTGGACGAAACTGACCTCAACGGGTCATATCCTTGGACTTAGAATTGTCGCTGCACCCCACCAATCGCGCTAAACCCAAATAGCCCAGAAAGGCGAGTTTGCGTCAAATTGTCGTCGGCACGTCTCTTCGCCTCAAAGCCAAGCGCTCACGATCCAGCACAGTCTTGTGAGGTGCCATGCTGACGGGTTGCGTCAAATAGCCTTGCAGTCCACGCTGTTTTTGTTGGTTCGCAGATATTTTCCCGTGATTTGCCATCCCAAGTGCACACCGAAACTTCACCAAGGAGCCCCGTCCGACATGATCCTTGTGATTGCCTATCTGGCCGGGCTTTTGACTCTGATCAATCCTTGTGTGTTGCCGGTGTTGCCCATTGTCCTGACCTCGAGCCTGCACGCCGACCGCCGTGCCCCTGCGGCTTTGGCTGCGGGCATGACTGCAACCTTTGTGATCCTTGGCGTCGGGATTGCAGCTCTTGGCCCGGCACTTGGGCTGACACCGGACACGGTCAGCGCTGTTGCGGCCCTTGTCATGGTTGGCTTTGGTCTGGTGATGCTGTTCCCGGTTCTGGACGGTGCCTTTTCGCAGGCCACCACACAAATGGCTGCCCGTGCAGATGCCGGGATCGACGCTGTTCAGGGGCGCGGCCTGTCCGGGCAATTCTGGGGGGGTGCC
The DNA here is from genome assembly GCA_038231775.1 of Rhodobacterales bacterium. Lineage (GTDB taxonomy): Bacteria > Pseudomonadota > Alphaproteobacteria > Rhodobacterales > Rhodobacteraceae > Stagnihabitans. Next base: position 20,749 of record JBBRKS010000014.1, read on the forward strand.
CTTTTGGGCGCGGTGTGGAGCCCGTGCATCGGCCCGACCTTTGGTGCGGCCATCGGCATGGCGTCCAGCGGGACAAACCTGATCCTTGCAACGTCGATCATGCTGGCTTTTGCCTTTGGCGTGTCGACCCTGATCCTCGCCTTGGCTTACGGCGCGCGCGGGACGATCAAACGCCTGATGCCGAAACTGCGCAAAGCAGCCGAAGGGTCCAGGTCCTTGCTTGGTGTCGTCTTTGTGCTGATCGGGCTTGGCCTTTTCTTCGGCTGGAATCGCCCGGTCGAGGCGTTCTTTCTGCAACACCTGCCAGCTTGGCTGGTCGATTTTTCCGTTTCAATCTGAGGAGATCATCATGAACCGTCGCAGCTTTCTTTCCCTTGTACCGGCAGCTCTTGTGCTGCCCGCCCTGACCGGACGCGCCTTTGCCGGTGACCGGACGTTCTACACGCCCGGCAATGCCGAGGCTGATATGGACGCAGGTAAAATCGTGCTTTTGGATTTCTGGACCAACTGGTGCCCGACCTGTGCTGCCCAAGGCCGTGTCATCGACGGGTTGCGCGCGTCCAATCCGGCTTATGACAAGGGCATCGCCTTTTACCGGGTGGATTGGGACCTGTACGCCGACAGCAAATTGTCGAAAGACCTGAAAGTCCCGCGTCGGTCGGTTCTGGTGGCGCTGAACGGGCGTAAGGACATCGGTCGGGTGGTGGTTGACACCTCCAAAGCGTCGATCAAGGCGCTGATGGATGCTGCACTGGGCCAAGCCAAGGCATAGTCAGGCAAACTGAACCCCGGTGCCGCCGCACCGCTGGCAGTGGTCAGGCGTCACCGGCTCGTCGGCTTGCGATTTCGTGCAGGTCCGTCAGTGCCCGGCTGGCGCCCCTTTGGGCGGGGCAGGTCTGCGCATCAGCATGGCCAGCATCGACAATGTCACGAAAGCTGCGGTCAAAAGCAGGAACACATCCAGAAAGGCCATCACGGTTGCCTGCTGGTGCACTTGCCGGCTTAGGATCGCCAAAGCCCCCGCGTCCGGATCAGCGACACCCTTGGCTGCAAGGCTTTGCGAAATGCCGCCCAACCGGGACAGCGCCTCTTGGTTGTTCCAGTTCACCGCTTCACCCAACCGGTCATAGTGCAATTCGCTGCGGCTGCGCAGCAAAGAGTTGATCACCGCCAACCCAACCGCACCGCCCAGATTTCGCGTCAGGTTGTACAGGCCCGACGCGTTTTTCAGCCGCGCCGGTGGCAGGGTGCCCAAAGCCAGATTGTTGATCGGCACCATGCAGATCATCAACGACACGCCGCGCAGGATTTGCGGCACCAAAAGCTCTGCGAAATCCCAATCGGCGGTCATGCCGGTCAACATCCAGGTTGATGAGCCGAAGCCCAGAAAGCCGACCATCAGCATTTTACGCGGATCAACCTTTGACGCCAGAATTCCGGAAACTGGTGCTGTCAGGAACATGGAAAGGCCAGACACAAACATCGTCTCGCCGATCATCAGACTGTCATAGCCCCGGATGCGCGCCAGAAAGACCGGATACAGAAAAGTCAGTCCATAAAGCCCGATGCCTAGCACAAAGGAAAACACCGAACCTACGGCAAAGTTGACGTTGCGAAAGGCGGTCAGATCGACCACCGGCTGCGGCGCACGAAACGCCCGCCAGAAGAATGTCACCCCACCGGCAAGACAAACCAGCGCCATGTTGCGCACCGCATCATCGGCGAACCAGTCGTTGTTCGGGCCCTCTTCCAGCACATATTCCAGCGCCCCTAGCAGGGCTGCCATGCCAAACATGCCGGTCCAGTCGAACTGCTTCATCAGCTTGGGTTCGGGCTTGTCAAAGTCGATCAGGGTCCAGGTGGCCAGCGCCACAATGATGCCCGGCGGCACGTTGACCAGAAAAAGCCAGTGCCACGACAGCGCATTGGACAGATAGCCGCCAACCGTCGGCCCAATGGTCGGGGCAAGCGTCGCCACAAGCCCGATCATTGGCGAGACGATGCCACGCTTGGACGGCGGAAAGATCGTGAAGGCCGCCGCAAACACCGACGGGATCATGCCGCCGCCGATAAAGCCCTGAATGGCGCGGTACAGGATCATCTGGTTGATATCGGTCGCGGTCGAGCACATGAAGCTTGCGATGGTGAACCCCAGGGCCGACCCTGCAAACAACACCCGCGTCGACAATATCCGCGCCAGAATGCCCGACAGCGGAATCATGATGACTTCGGCCACCAGATAGGCGGTCTGCACCCAGCTTATCTCATCCGAACTGGCCCCCAAACCGGCCTGAATTTCGGCAAGTGAGGCCGAGACGACCTGAATGTCCAGGATCGCCATGAACATGCCGAACACCATCGCCAGAAAGGCAAATATCCGGCGCGGCGTCAGCGAGCCCTCTTCGCCCATGATCACTGACCTTTTGGCGTGGTACGGCTGTCAATATCAACGACCACACTCAGCCCGGCGCGGAGCAGGCCGGACTTGCGCAGGTCTTCGGGCAATTCAATCCGCACCGGAACGCGTTGAACCACCTTGGTGAAGTTGCCCGTCGCATTTTCGGCTGGAAGCAGCGAAAATTGCGAGCCCGTCGCAGGGGCAAGGGACGAAACGGTCGCCTCAAAACTTTGGCCCTTCAGCGCGTCAATCGTCACCTTGACCTTGGACCCGGGTGCAATTTCAGCCATCTGGGTTTCTTTGTAATTGGCCTCGACATAAATGGTATCCACCGGCACCACGGCTGCCACGCGCGATCCGGGCTGCACCAGATCGCCGGCCTGCACCGCCAGATTGGCCACAACGCCGTCAACCGGGGCGCGCAACAAGGTGCGGTCCAGATTGCGTTTGGCCTGTTCGACATCCAGCATCAGGCTGGCCATGGTGGATTGCGCCTCGGCCTCTTCGGCCTGCAACACAGCCACATTGGCATTCGCAGCGGCAATCTGGGCCACGGACCCCGCGACGGCGGCTTTTGCCTGCTGCAAGGTTGCGGCGGCATCATCCTGGGCTGACTGTGCCGCGACCGAGGATTGGGCAAGCCGCGTGATGCGGTCGTTCTTGGACTGCGCGTTCAGCAGGCCCGCATCGGCTGACAACTTGACCGCCTCTGCCTGCGCCACACTGGCCTGCGCCGCCGTCACTTGCGCCTTGATTCGTGCCACGGTCTGCACCTGAGTTGCGACCTTGCTTTGCGTCGAACTGACAGCGTTCTGGAAATCGCCGTCGTCCAGTAGCATCAGAAGGTCGCCCGCCTTGACCTTTTGATTTTCAGTCACAGCGATTTTGGAGATATAGCCTGACACACGCGGTGCGACGATGTTGATGTCGGCCTTCAGATAGGCGTCATCTGTGTGCACCATGAAACGCCCGACCGTCCAATAATCCCGCGCCACCGAGCCGCCGTAGCCAAGGGCCACCAGCACCACAGCGCCCAATACCAGCCGACGCACGTTGGATTTGGGCTTTACCGCCGGGGCAGGGGCCGCAACCGGCGCTGCCGTCATCGGTGTCACAGGCTGCGCTGGCATGTCACCATCGGGTCTGACGGGAAACTGCGCAACTTCGGCGTTGCGGGGCGGCAGGGCAGCGCTGGCGGGTTTTTGGTCCATGGTCTACGTCCCGAAATCATACCGAACCGTTCGGTTCGATCACTGGCCTTGACATAGCGCACCAGACTGGCCAAATCAAGCGGATCGAACCCATCGGTTCGATGGATTTTGCAAGGATGCCCGATGACTGCTGCTGCGGCGAACCGCGTTCCCGATCTGCCCAATCCGCAGGCAGTGCTCTGCCCCGCGCAGGGGCGGCATGGCGCAGGGCAGGATCCGAACAAACGCGATCAGATCCTTGCCGGAGCCGGAATTGTGATTGGCCGCATGGGATACGATGCCGCCTCTGTCAACGATATCGCCCGCGAAGCCGGGGTGTCGAAAGGCACGATCTACGTCTATTTCAACGGCAAAGAAGACCTTTTCGAAGCGCTGATGGAGGAAATCCGCAACCGGTTGTTTCGCGCACTGGAAGCCGAACTGGAACGCCCCGGAACGCCGCGTGAAAAGTTGCTGGGCTATGCGCGTCTGCTGGCGGGGACCCTGTGTTCTGACCGCGTGATGCGGGCCCACCGGGTCGTCGTTGCCGTAACAGAGCGGATGCCCGAACTTGGCCAGCGCTTTTACGAACGCGGGGCCATTCGCGGCACCGCCCTGATCGCCGGGTTTCTGGAGCGTGAAATTGCCGCCGGACGGATGGCAATCCCTGATCTGCAACTGGCCGCCGTGCAGTTTTTCGAACTGTCTATGGCAGGCTTGTTCCGCAAACGCCTGTTCGCGCATATGGCCGAACCGCCACAAGAGGCAGAGATCGAACGCGTCGTAACCTCGTGTGTTGATATGTTCCTGTCCTACTACGGAACGCCGGGCGGGCAGCTGTAGCAGCGTGCAGTTGACGGTAAGCCGCAGCCCAACCTTTTGCCGCCCGACCCGATTGCGCTGCCAAAGAACCGGACGCGCCATCTGCCCCTTTCCCCTCTTGAACTGATTCCCCGCCGGGGCCAAGTTACACGTGTCGGGACTGCCGGCATTTGAGGGGACGCCGTGGGCGAATTGCTTTTGTCTTCCGACCATGTGGTGTTCTCTTTGTCGCTTGGTCTTCTGTTCGCCCTGCTTCTTCTTGAACTTGCGGCCACAATGATCGGCGGGTCGGTTTTTGGCACCGGGCATGACGTTTCTGGCGATGTGTCGGTCGGCGAGTCCGACTTTGACATCGGCACTGACGAGGTACCCGACCTTCACACGATGATGTCAGGGGAGGCTGCGGCAGAGGGTGACCTGACCGCACCAGACGGTTTTTCCGCACTGATCGGCATCGGCCAATCGCCCCTGATGATCTGGTTGGCCGCCGTTCTGCTGGGATTTGGGGTGGCAGGCTTTGCCATGCAAGCCGCCTGCGCCCTTGTGATTGGCCACACGCTGCCCGCGCTGCTCGCCCTGCCGATTGCCGCCATCGCGGCCCTGGCCTTTGCGAAACGGTTTGCCAATGGCTTTGCCCGTATGCTGCCAAAGATAGAGACGACGGCCACATCGCACCGGCTTTTGGGCGGGCTGAAGGGGGTTGTCAGCCAAGGCACGTCCAGAACCGGCTCTGCGGCAGAGGTGCGCCCGCGCGACCGGCACGGCAACTTTCACCACCTGCGCTGCGAACCGCTTCGCGCGCAGGATATCATCCCCGAAGGCACCGAAGTGCTGACCCTGCGCCAACGGCAACCCAACGGGACTGTCGAATTGCGGATCATTCCGCTATCGCAAACCGAAACCGCCCCCTAGACTTGTCCAGATTTCATCGTTCAGTCCGCAAAAGGTCCGCATTGTCATGGTTCTAAGCTCATTTCTGATCATCATCGGCTCGGTTGTCGTCTTCCTTTTATTCATCGCGGTGATCCTGGGTCGGCTGTACCGCCGCGCCACCCGGGAAGTCAGCCTGATCAAGACCGGCGCGGGCGGCAAACGCGTGATAATGGACGGTGGCGCCATTATTCTGCCCCTGCTGCATGAGGTGCGTCAGGTCAACATGAAGACCCTGCGGCTTGAGGTGAAGCGCGCCAATGAAAGCTCTTTGATCACCAAAGACCGGATGCGGGTCGACGTCGGCGCAGAATTTTACGTGTCGGTGCAGGCGACCGAAGATGGCATCTCGCGTGCGGCGCAGACGCTGGGCGACCGCACCTTTCACGTCGCCCAACTGCGCGAAATGATCGAAGGCAAGCTGATCGACGGCCTGCGCGCTGTGGCGGCCCGGATGACGATGGACGAATTGCACGAAAACCGCACCCATTTCGTGCAAGAGGTGCAGAATGCCGTGTCAAACGACCTGTTGAAAAATGGGCTGGAACTGGAAAGCGTTTCGCTGACCGCACTGGACCAGACCCCGTTTGAGGCTTTGGATGAAAACAACGCCTTCAACGCGGTCGGTATGCGGCAACTGGCTGAAGTCATTGCCAAATCCAAACGCGAACGTGCGCAGATTGCAGCCGACGCCGACGTCTCGGTGCGGCGTTCTGCGATGGAAGCCGAAAAGCTGAAACTCAGATCGACCGCGACCAAGAGGAGGCCCGTCTTGCCCGCAGTCAGGAAATCGAACTGCTGAAAGCGGCCCGAGAGGCTGAAATTGCCCGCGCGCGAGAGTCGGCTGAATCTGAAAAGGAACGCGCCCGCATCCGGCGTGAACAGGAAATCAAGGCCACCGAAATCGCCCGCGCCCGTACCATCGAAGAGGCGCAGATCAACAAGGAACGCGAGATTCAGGTGGCCGATCAGGACCGCCAGATCATCATCAACCAGAAGTCAGAGGCCGAAAGCCACGCCCGCGCCTCTGCCGACGCCGCCCGGGCCGAGGCGGTCAAGTCGCTGGAAGCCATTGAAACGGCCCGCGCCGTGGCGACCGCCGAACGTAAAAAAGAGATCACCCTGATCGAGGCGCGCCAAGAGGCAGAGCGCGAGGCGACCCGTCTGCAACTGTCCGCCACTGCCGACCGCAACGCCGCCGTAGACCGCGCCGCCGCCCGCCGCGAAGAGGCGCACGGTGAGGCGGACGGCATCACCATCCGTGCTGAAGCCAAGAAGAAAGACCTGCTTGCTGAGGCATAAGGTCGTCAGGCACTGGCAAACTCGGAAAATACCCTGTCCGCCGAAATCATTGCCATGTGCATCGCGCTGGCGCGTCTGAAGGCTTTGCCGAAGATCATTGCCGAAATGGTCAAACCAGCGGAAAAAATCGACTGGATACGCATCAACCAGATTTCCGGGCTGGGTCAGGCCAGCGGCAGCACGGCCGATGGTGCCAAAAGCCCGGTCAATCAGGCGTTTGATGCGATGCTGGGCGCTGCCCTGCAACTGCCTGCGCTGAAGAAACTGGGTGAAGAGGTCGGGCTGAACTTCGATGACGGGCTGACCGGTCTGATCAATGAACCCACCAAGCCGAACCCGTTTCCTGAGGGCAAGCGTTGATGGCCGTCAGGCAAGGCTAAAATAGGCACATCAGCACATCTTGAGAACTTACTTTCCGTCGTCTTTTCCGAAACGTTCAGCGAACGCTTCGACAATCTCGTCCGCGTTCAAAACCTTGTCGCGCCAATTGCCGATAATCTTTTTGGTGCGGGATTCAATCTTGCCGGTGACCGGAATATTGCACGGCTTCAGAATTGCGCCAATCAGAACCTTAAGTTCTTCTTCGTTGGCGGAGTTCAAGTCCTCATAATATACGTGCTTTACAACCAAGTTCGGGAAATTAGCTTTCGATCGTTGAATCCAGTATTGAAACATCTGGATTTCGCGCTCGTACTGTTCGGCCACGGCAATTGCACTGCGCGGGGCAATCGTGATCATCTTATCGTCGTCAAGTTTTGTGGATTCCGTCGCGACATAAACGCCGGAATCCTGAGCCGCCATGGTCGACACGGCATGTTCGATCTTGTTGCGCCGTTGCAGGTGCACGACCACATAGTTTTTACGGATCGCAGCCATCATGATCGGCGGAATATCGGCCGGCGAATGCCAAATCCCGATGGTGCGAAACAGGGAATTGTATTTAACGTCGATGCACGGGGCAAAGTCAGGCTTTTCAAGGCTTTCAAGATATCGCTGCGAATGGGCGATAGCGTCCTGATAGGTTGTCCCCGGACGCTCATCATTTTCGGCAGCCCAATTGTCGTACTTGGACATGCTGCCGTTTCCAGCAGCCGGTTGAAAAACTTCACCCAAGTTGTTCAAGGCCCCGGCGGACGCCAGCAATCCACGCAGAAAATTCGTTCCAGACCGCTGTTTTGCAACCAACATGATGCCGCGCACGAAAGGTACCTCGTCTTTAACTCTGCCGCACAGATAGGGAGGTCAGTATAAGTTCAGCCGCCGGAAATTGTCCAGACCCGACAAGGTCACACCGGGATTGCCATGGCCGTGCGCAAACGGTGCATCGCCCGGTGCAAAGAGGCGCGGTAGAACTCTCTTTGTTCGGCGGCCAAGGCGACCATCCCCTTGGTTTCAAAAGAAACTGTGAGGCCGTTCAGCTTTTGCAACAGGTCAACCATGGCAGCCTCATCAACCTGCGTTTCCAAGGCCAGAATCCGCTTGCGCAGCTTTTCCGCCTCAGCCCGCGTTTCAGCATCGGGAATGGCGTCTTTGGGCACCTCTTTGTCGAGCCGGAAACGCCCAAGCAATTGAAACTCGGCACCGTCCGCCGAAAACACGGCCATACGGTGGCCATCCAGAAAATATCCGTTGATCATCGTCGTGTTCCTTTTGATTTCACTGATTGCAACAAGATTGATAGGCAAGGCTGCACCAGCCTGGTACTTGCACACGGGTTAAAATCAATGCGGGACTTTTTTGAAAAAGCCCGATTCAGCCTAGGATCAGGCACCGCCCAACAGTATCCCGCCTCATTGAAACTTACGCGCCCACACCACTTGGGCTATTTTGCAAGGATACTTTCGAACCATTGCGCACCTTTTTGGCAGAACACCTCAAAACTACGCTTTTCAATCATCATTTTCAAAGTTGCTGCCCGGGCGCGGGCGTTAACTGACGGGTCCAAAAGCTCGCGGATCGCCGTGGCATATTCCGCCGGATCGCTGACATTGTGGACCAGTCGTCCATTTTTCGCACCGATGATCTCTGGCACACCGCCCACCGCACTTGCGACCACAGGCAACCCGACAGAGCTTGCCTCGGCCAGCGCCTGCGGCAACCCTTCGAAAAACGCGGTGTTCAGATACAGATCCATCCGCGCAATCGGCAGGGCGAAAAAATTGCTGAACGGGCCATGAAAGAACACGTTTGGCGGCAGGTTTTCCGCGTCAAACGACGTGTCGCCCATGACTTGGGTGCCGTACATGTGAAACTCTACATCAGGCATCAAAGCTGCGATCTGCGGCACGATCTGCGGTTGTTTTTGGTGATCAAACCGCGCCGCCCACAAGACCCGGCCGGGGCGGTCACCCATGGGTTCGCTGGGCCAGATCGGTTGAATTTGTTCAACCGGGTAGTCAAGCGTTGAACAGGTCGATTCGGGCAGGGCATTCAACGTGCGAATTTCGTTGACGAAATGACGATTGTCTACCACATAATTGTCAAGAATGCCCTCAAGATACGGGATCTTCAGATGGTAGCCGTCCACCGTGCCGTCGCCGTGGGTGTGGGCGCAAAAGAAGCTGGCGATATGCTTGGCACCCGAGCGCGGCATCAGGTTCGCCGCCAGGGATTCTAGCCACAGAAAGCCGGGAAACGACTGGACGACATGCACCGTTTCGGGGGCGATGCGACTGACAAGCGCAGAGATGCATTGCAGCAGAATATCAGGGCCGCGACCTTTGATGAACGGGCCTTCGGCGTCGTCAACAAGTGTCATGGCGCGCAGATTGGCGTATTTTGCCTCGGTCCGCGGATGATCGGCCAACAGCAAAAGCGGATTGCGCCCAAGGCCCTCTTTCAGCAGCCGGTAATGCCAGTATCCGACCCGTTCGGCCCCGCCAACGCCCAGGCTTGGTAGAATGATGATGTCGCTGATCGGACCCTTTTCCAGTTCGGCCTGAACCCGGTTGATCAGATCGACAAGCAGAAGGGACCCGCTTGATTTCCACTGCACCTTGGCCGACCGCGCTGCCAGCAACAACGGCGGACCGCTGCGTTTGTGGGTCATTTCCAGACAGGTGTCGTACAAGTTGCCCGGAATGCCGGTCTCATCCGCATAGGCCTTGCTGGAGGCCATACGGCCACCCGCCACCGAAGTGCCATCTGCATCGCCTTGCAGCAAAGCCGCCGCAAATGTGCCGTGCAGAATTCCAAGGTCCAGAAATTCTGTCATGTTCTGGTCTTGGGTTTCGACAAACAGCCGGTCGGACCAGTCGTTCGGCGGGTTGTCCGACTCGGCCAGCGTGTCAAATTCTGGCCGCGCCATGAAGCCGTCAAGCCGGTCACGCGACGACGGGCTAAGGTTCCACAGGGCCAGGTCCCAGCGTGCATCAAAGGGCCGGGCCGGTTTTTGCATGTTACAACACCTCCGGCATAACGACAGATTGCTGGGCAATCATGATCTTGTCGCGGTAGTCCACGGCCAGTTTCGTATAGACGTCCAACGGGCTGCCTGCATTGGCGATATCTTCGGCGATTTCCATGTCAGAACTGCGAACGGTGACGGCGACCGGAAAGCTTGCATCGGGATTCTGGGCGATCATGTCCAAAAAGCGCGCCAGACTGTGGGCAGGATCGTTGCCCGGAAGATACATCGCCTGATCGCGGCCCGCGACTCGGAAGAAGATGTTGCTGGGAATGACCAGTGATTTGTCGCGGTTCTTGTCAAGCAACCACGAACTTGCGGTCTGAAAGTACTGGTTGACCACCGCCCCCGGCGACAGGATGTCAAGAACCGGCCCACGCGGGATGATACCGCCCAACTCGCGCTCTGCCGCGCCGACAGGTTCCAGTTGCCGCGCCCGGGTGAACAGGTGGCTTAAGATATCGGGACCGGCGGTTGCGCCCGGTGCGGGCAGGGTGCCCGGTTCCAGCGCCTTGGCAAAGCGCGCGTGGTTGACTGCATCCGCTGCCGCCAGCAGATCCTGATCGCCGGTCAGCACCTGCAGGAAGGGGTTGATCAGTTCTGCCGTCACGGCATTAGAGAACGGGATCATCGGGGTGCGCACTTGCCGTTGCCGCGCCAGCGCCACCGCCGTGGTGACAGCCGTGGCCAGCCCCTGATCGTAGTAGTCGCAGGTCCGGTGCGTCAGAACCCCAATGTGGTTTGGCGCGAAATGGCTGTAGGCGGCCGGAAAATCGCGCATCAGCCGACCCAGAGTGGGGGAGCCGAAGTCAACCGAATGGCGCACCGTGTTCTGCATCAGGAACCGCATCAGAAACCGGGTCTTCTGGAAATCGTCATAGATGCCGCTGGCATCCAAGCGGGCAATGTTGATCGCAATTGCGTTCCAGCGGTCCAGTTTGACGACAATATCAGGATCGTCCATATCCTCGAAAAACACCAAAAGCGGCGGCATCGTCAGCTTTTCAGAGCTAAGCGCCATCGCTTCTGCCATCCAGTCAAGCAATTGATCCTTGGGGAAATTCAGGTGCTTGGGCATCCAGACGATGTCCAGATCGCCGTCCCCCAACAGCGGACGCACCCGGCGGTAAAACCGGCCCAACTGCGGGTACATCTTCTTTTCCGACACGCCAGTCTTGCCGGTATGCCCGCGCCTTGGAAACTGCGTCAGCAAAGGTTCAAACTGCGACTGAACCTTCATTTCGTGGTCGAACGTGTCACCCAGCGGTTCTTGCGGCCATTTGGACAGGGCTTTCATGTCAAGCCCGGCATTGGGCGGCAACAAGGCCAAAGGCTCGCGGCACCTGATGCGCGATTGCCGGGCGATATGGGCCGTTTCATACAAGGGGCTGCGGCTTTGCATCACACCTTTGACGGCACCCAGACTAAGATGGCTGGGTTTGACGCGGTAAAAGCAGATCGTGTCGGGCAGGAAGGTATGCCGCACCCCGGCGGCAATGGTATCCGCACTCCAACTCCAGTCCTCATTGCCAAGACCGCGGGTCTTGTCGATGGGCGGGATCGGATAGTCCTGCACCAGCTTGCGGTTGAAGACGCATTTGTTGCTGAAATACCAATCGACCAGAAGGGAGTACGGATCGAAGGCAATCGACGTGCTGTCGGGTATCTTGCACACATCGTAAAGCGCACCAAAGCGGGCAAAAAGGCGGGTGTGATAGACCGTATTGTCGTCAAAAGCGCCGGACACGATCTGCTTCCACAAAGCGGTGTACCAGTTCGACGAATACAGATCGTCGCCGTCGTGTAAAAACACCAGATCGGTTTCCGAATTGGTAATCCCGTGGTCGCGTGACATCGTCAGGTTGCCGTATTCGACCGTTTGAACCCGATTGATATGCTCGGCAAACTGTTCGACGACATACAAGGTCCGCGCATCAGGACGGTCGGCCACGACGTCAAACCGCACCGTGAAACCAGCCTCTGCCGCAACCTTCTTGGCCAGGATCAGACTGCGCAGCGTCGGCGTCAGCAAAGCGCCTTCGCGGTGCACGTTTATGATCGCCGTTGCCTGCGAGTGGGCCATAACGCTCACATGACTTTCAGCGCGGTGAATTCCGCGCCGTAAATGTCCGTGTTGAAGCTAAGACAGAACTGCGCCTGATGAATGGTGACAGAGCGCATCATGGCCCCGCTCAACTGCACCGGTGCCCGCAATGAAAATGTGTCGCCGGACTGGTGCAGATAGCAATCGACCGCCTCGCGCTTGACCACGCCGTTGTCGCCAAACAGGCGCACCTCAAGCGTGGGGTCGCTGGCATTAGCGCCGATCCAACCGGCCTGCATGTCGAACAGATTGCGCCCGCGCAGGGCGGCGTAGTCCACGTTCAACTGCAAGATCAGGCGTTCGGGCGGGGCTTGCCCCTCAACCGACAGAATGCGCAAGGTTTTCCCACGCTGGGAATGAACGAATTCGACCGCCGCCACGCCGTTTCCGGAATACACACCCAGTTCAGGAGAGATCGCGACATAGCCACCGGGCACTTCGATTTTCTGCGCCGTCGCGTCCAAAGGTGCCGACCCCGATGGCAAGCCATCGACGATCAACTTGCCCGGCTCTATCATTTGCATCAACTGGAACAATTGTCCCTGTATGTCTGCCAGCCTGCTTGATATCTCGTTGATATCCATTGAAAATCATGCGCCTCAACGTAGGTTCCGTGTCCCTGCGAGCTTAATTCCAGTTACTATCGGGTCAGCGCATTGTCAATCTTGCGTGATCCTTTTGGCTTCATTCTGGTGGCATTGTGCCTCCTCGGCAGGCGATTTAATACAACCAGAGCGAGTATTTTACCAGATCGTTACACCTGAGAAATATTTTGGTCAAGACTCAGGCGATCGTCGCGTGGGTGCGCACCAAAACGCAAATCACTTGGGAAACTTGTGGCCGTCTCAGCGCTTGAAACGCCGTTGATCGCGCCTTGATGATTCGAGGGTGTCTTGGCTGAACGACCCCCGACATCACCGAAAACCGGTGAAGGTTCGCCGCCATGAATTGGCCCATGCCTGCAACCCGCCGCCCGCATTGGCCAAAGGCTTTCTGACGGGCGCTTTGGCTGGCCTGTCCGCTGTTTTCCCCCCGATACGCGCCTGCATCGGGTCATTTCTGGATAAGTCCTAGATGCGTCGGTGACGGATCGCCTGCCCCTCAAAGTGCTACGCCGCATCTGCCATGCTATCAGCGGTTCTTGGCAAAGCTGCCAGCCAGGCTGACCGGCAACGCCCTCCTAGGGTAGTCTTTTCCCAATGCTGCAAGCGCAAACCGCACCTATCAGCCTCAGTGACACACCAAGCGCCATCGTGACCTGACTGCAATGGAAGGCGCGCAGGACCACGGCTTCGGTCGCAAGCAATGGGCCAAACCGGCCCTACCGCCGCCCGACCTGCCGCGTTTCTCAATCGCTCCAGTCCCGCAGCCAGCCACCACCCAGCCCCACACGCCTCAAAGCGCTTTGAGGCGAGAATCGTTGACTCTGCCGGAATTGCTGCGATAAGCCAAAGCAAGCGTTTCGGACAAGCCTGCGCAGACGGGCCCCTGTCGATGCGTTTTTTGGGAGCTCGCGTCCAAGGGCGCACATCAATCATCAGGGAGGAAGACCCATGTCCAATGGATATCGGGCAGGCGTGATGCGCAGGGCTGCGCTGACTGCCGTTCTGGCTGTTTTCGGCGCGCCGGTCATGGCTGACGAGATTTTCTATGTGTCCGGTGCCGTCGGTGCCGCCGTTGAAAACTTCAAAACCTATGTCAAACCGTGGGAAGACAAGACTGGCAACACCGTCACCATGGTGCCGATGCCCGCCTCGACGACCGACCAGTTCGCCCAGTACCGTCTGTGGCTGGCTGCCGGGTCGACCGACATTGACCTGTATCAGACCGACGTGATCTGGGCGCCGCAACTCGCTTCGCAGTTCGTTGACCTGACGGCCGCTGCCAAAGACCTGATCCCGACCGAATTCCCCTCGATCATCGAGTCCCAGACGGTTGGTGGCAAGCTGGTTGCCCTGCCGATCTTCACCGATGCCCCGGCGCTGTACTACCGCAAGGATCTTTTGGACAAATACGGCGTCGCAGTTCCCAAGACCTGGGACGAGCTGACGGCCGCTGCCCAAAAGATTCAGGATGGCGAAAAGGCCACCAACCCCGATTTCTGGGGCTTCGTCTGGCAGGGCAACGCCTATGAAGGCCTGACCTGCGATGCGCTGGAATGGGTCAAGTCGTTCGGCGGCGGTCAGATCGTCGAGGCGGACGGCACCATCTCGATCAACAACGAAAAGGCGGCCAAGGCGCTTGAAACCGCCAAGGGCTGGGTCGGCACCATCTCTCCGGAGGGCGTTCTGGCCTATCAGGAAGAAGAGGCGCGCGGTGTCTGGCAGACCGGCAACGCCGCTTTCATGCGCAACTGGCCCTATGCTTACGGGCTGGGCGACGGCGCTGACAGCAAGGTCAAGGGCCTGTTCGGCGTGACCACGCTGCCGGTCGGGGCCGAAGGCGACAGTTCGGCTGCGACTTTGGGTGGCTGGAACGTGGCAGTCTCGAAATACTCCAAGCATCAAGAGGCCGCGGTTTCGCTGGCGGTCTGGCTGGCTGGTCCGGAAGTGCAGAAGATGCGCGCCCTGAACGAAACCAACCTGCCGACGATCCAATCGCTGTATGACGACGCTGACATCGCCGCCAAAGCCCCGATCATCCCGCAGTGGAAGGCCGTGTTCCTGAACGCCGTGCCGCGCCCATCGGCACCTACGCTGACCAAATACTCGGAAGTGTCCGCCAAGTTCTTCAACGCGGTGCACGAAACTTTGGCCGGCAACGGATCGGCTGCCGACAATCTCGCCGGTCTGGAAGCGGATCTTACCGACCTGAAGGGCGACGGCTGGAAGTAGAACTCCCCGACGCAAAGGCATAAATGGGCGGCGGTTCCGCCGCCCATTCTTCATTTCAGGCCCCGGGAAAACAGGGGGGCCAAAAGGGGGGACGTCATGACATCGCCGACGACACGTGTCGCGCAGGATCACGGTCCAAGCCTGCAACAACAACGCCAAAGAGCTGCCTTCTGGTTTCTTGCACCGATGGTGGTCGCGTTGTTCTGCGTTGCGGCCTGGCCATTGCTGCGCACGATATGGTTTTCGTTCACCGACACGTCGATGGACAATCTGTATGGCGGCAAGTGGGTCTGGTTTGACAACTACCTGCGCATCCAGCATCTGCCCAGCGGCGCGATCCGTTGGAAGGGCACGCTGGCCGACCCGGCCTGGTGGAATGCCGTCTGGAACACGGTGCGCTTTGCCTTCGTCTCGGTCACGCTTGAAACCATCTTCGGCCTTGGCGTGGCGTTGGTGCTGAATGCCGAATTCAGGGGCCGTGGCATCGTGCGCGCTGCCATCCTGATCCCGTGGGCGATCCCGACCATCGTGTCGGCCAAGATGTGGGCCTGGATGCTGAACGACCAATACGGCATCATCAACGTGATCCTGCTGAACCTGCACCTGATCGACCACAAGATTGCCTGGACCGCCAACACCGACACCGCGATGGCCGCTGTCCTGATCGTCGACATCTGGAAAACCACGCCCTTCATGGCGCTGTTGTGCCTTGCAGGTCTGCAAATGGTGCCGCGCGACATATACGAGGCGGCCCGGCTCGACGGCATCAACCCGGTCAAGGTGTTCTTCAAACTGACGCTGCCCCTGATCCGCCCCGCCGTGGCGGTCGCCGTGATCTTTCGCATGCTGGATGCCTTGCGCATCTTCGACCTGGTCTATGTCCTGACACCCGATTCAAAGGCGACAAAAACGATGTCGGTCATCTCGCGGCAGAACCTGTTTGAATACAACAACTTCGCTTATGGTGCGGCGCAATCCACCCTGCTGTTCGCCATTCTGGCCATCTTCGTCTCGCTGTACATCTGGCTGGGCAAGGTTGACCTGACCGGGGAGGGCGGCAAATGACCGGCTCCACCTATCTGCAAAACGTGCTGTTTTACCTGCTGGTTCTGGTCATCGTCGTCTTTTCGGTGTTCCCGTTCTACTACGCCATCGTGACCTCATTCGCGACCGGCTCTACCTTGTTTGAGGTGCACTTCTGGCCCGTCTCGTGGGATTGGTCGAACTACAAGGCCGTGCTGGGACGCAGCGCGTTCTCTCGCTCTATCCTGAATTCAATCTTCATTGCGTCGACCACAGTGGCCTTCGCGCTGTTTTTGTCGGTCACGGCAGCCTACGCCCTTGCCCGCGTGCGCTTTCGCGGCAGGGGTCTTTTGCTGATGACCATTCTGGGCGTGTCGATGTTTCCGCAGATCGCGGTTCTGGCCGGGTTGTTCGAACTGATCCGCTATCTTGGCCTTCTGAACTCGCCTTGGGCGCTGATCATGTCGTACACGATCTTCACCTTGCCGTTCACCGTCTGGGTGCTGACCACCTTCATGCGCGATCTGCCGGTTGAGATTGAAGAGGCAGCCGTAATCGACGGAGCCACGCCTTGGATCGTCATCAGCCAGGTCTTCCTGCCGCTGATGTGGCCCGCCCTCGTGACCACCGGCCTTTTGGCCTTCATCGGCGCGTGGAACGAATTCCTGTTCGCGCTGACCTTTACCCTGACAGAGGATCAGCGCACCACCCCGGTCGCCATCGCCCAGCTTTCGGGCGCATCGGTGCAGGAAATCCCGTGGGGTCCGATCATGGCGGCCTCGGTCACCGTGACGGTCCCCCTCGTCATCCTCGTTCTCATATTCCAACGCAAGATCGTCGCGGGCTTGACCGCGGGCGGCGTGAAGGGCTGATAAAATGGCAAAGATTGAACTGAAGAACGTCAAGAAGTCCTACGGCGCGGTCGATGTCATCAAGGGCATCGACCTCACCGTGGAAAAGGGCGAATTCATGGTGTTTGTCGGCCCGTCGGGCTGCGGCAAATCGACCCTGCTGCGCCTGATCTCGGGGCTTGAGGAAATCACCTCCGGCGACATGATGTTTGACAATGAGCGTGTCAACAACGTGATCCCGTCCAAGCGCGGCATCGCCATGGTGTTCCAAAGCTATGCGCTTTACCCGCATATGACGGTGTACGACAACATGGCTTTCGGGATGAAACTGGCCAAAGCCAGCCCCGAGGATATGAAAAAGCGGGTCAATGACGCGGCCAAATTGCTGCAGATTGACCACCTGCTGGACCGTCTGCCGAAACAACTGTCCGGCGGTCAGCGCCAGCGTGTCGCCATCGGCCGCGCCATCGTGCGCGACCCGCGCGTGTTCCTGTTTGACGAGCCTTTGTCGAACCTTGACGCCGCCTTGCGCGTCCAGACCCGGTTGGAAATCGCCAAGCTGCACCACTCCATGTCGAACGTGACGATGGTCTACGTGACCCATGATCAGGTCGAGGCGATGACTTTGGCCGACCGCATCGCCGTTCTGCGCGACGGGCTGCTGATGCAGGTCGGCTCTCCGGCTGAACTGTACGAACGCCCGAACTCCCTGTTCGTCGCAGGCTTCATCGGTTCGCCCAAGATGAACTTCCTGACCGGCACGTTCGCGGCGGACGAAGGCTGTACTACGCTTGGTATCCGGTCCGAACACATCGACCTTGTCGATCAGGGCGGCCACTGGACTGGCACGGTGGTGCACACCGAAGACCTCGGCTCTGACAATTACCTGTTTGTCGAGGTGGGGTCGGAAGAGCCCCTGATCGTGCGGCAGGATGGCAAGCTGAAGGTCGCACTGAACGCCACCGTGCACCTGTCGCCCAAGCCCGGAATGCTGTACCGCTTTGACCAAAGCGGCAAGCCGATCTACTAGGCTGATCGGGCGCCCACCAAGGGCGCCCCTTCTACCCTCGGCCTGCCACCGCAGCACCCTGTCCGGCGACCACGAACCGCTTGACAGCAGCCCCTATGACGCCTGTGGCCACCAAAGCCAAGGCCCTGAACCGAAAGAGAAATCCATGACCATCCGCGTCACCGTCTGGGGCGAAAACGTCCATGAGCAAAAGAACAAGGTCGTGGCCCACGTCTATCCGTTGACCATGCACGGCACCATCGCCGCAGCGCTGAACAAAGACGCAGGCTTCACGGCCAGCACCGCCACGCTGCAAGACCCCGAACACGGGCTGACGGTTGAAAAGATTGCCGAAACCGACGTGCTGATCTGGTGGGGCCATGCCGCGCACGGGCAGGTCGATGACAAGATTGTCGAGCGGGTCTGCGATGCGGTCTGGGGCGGCATGGGCATGATTTTCCTGCACTCCGCCCATTTTGCCAAACCGTTCAAACGCCTGATGGGCGCGCCGTGCAACCTGACATGGCGTGAAGCAGGCGAACGCGAACGCCTGTGGGTCACCTCGCGCCAGCATCCGATTGCCCAAGGCCTGCCCGACCATTTCGAACTTGAGAATGAAGAAATGTACGGCGAACCCTTCGGTGTGCCCGAACCCTTGGAAACCGTCTTCATCAGTTGGTTTCAGGGCGGTGAGGTGTTCCGCTCTGGCCTGACCTACCGGCGCGGTGCGGGCAACATCTTCTACTTCCGCCCCGGCCACGAAACCTATCCGACCTATCATGATGCCAACGTGCAAAAGGTTATCTCGAACGCGGTCAAATGGGCTTACAACCCGCAAGCCCGCATAGCGAACCCCAATGACGCGCCTAACACCCCGGTTGATAAGGCTTTGGAGCCTTTGGTCGAACGCGGCCCCCGCCTGCACCATGCCGGCGAAGCAGGGTTTCGCTGATGAAAGAGCCGGTCCGCATTCTGATCCTTGGCACCGGTGGCATGGCCGCAAACCATGTCGAACACTTCGCCAAGATTGAGGGCGTAACCCTCGTCGCGGGCATCGACACCCGCCCTGGCACGCTGGCCGAATTCTGCGCAACCCACAACATCGCCAAGGGCTTCGCCTCAATCGACGAAGCCCTGACGTGGGGTGAATTTGACGCCGTCACCAATGTCACCCCTGACGCCGCCCATTACGCCACCACCATTCCCGTCCTCGCCGCGGGCAAACACATCTTGTGCGAAAAACCCCTCGCGACATCCGAGGCGCAGGCGGATGAGATGGCCGCCGCCGCCCAAAAGGCGGGCGTGGTCAACATGGTCAACCTCAGCTACCGCAACGCCGCAGCCCTGCAGCAAGCCGCCAAAATGGTGCACGACGGCGCGATTGGTGAGGTCAGGCATTTTGAGGCGTCGTATCTGCAATCCTGGCTGACCCAACCCGCCTGGGGCCACTGGGACAAAGAGTCCAAATGGCTGTGGCGTCTGTCAACCAAGCATGGCTCTAAAGGCGTGCTCGGCGATGTCGGCATCCATATCCTTGATTTCGCGACCTTTATCGCGGGGCAGGGCGTCGATGAAATCTCCGCCCGTCTGGCCACCTTCCACAAGGCACCGGGCGATCAAATCGGCGAATACCCGCTGGATGCCAACGATTCTGCCACCATGCAACTGACGCTGGCGAACGGCGCGCTGGGCACCGTTTCAGCCACCCGCTTTGCCACCGGCCACCACAACGACCTGAGCCTGCGGATTTACGGCACCCAAGGCGGGCTTGAGGTGCTGTGGGAGCGTAACATTTCCACCCTGCGCGCCTGTCTTTCCGCGGATATGGAAACCGCGACCTGGCACGACGTTGCCTGCCCGGTGCTTGGCACCATCTACGAACGCTTCATCGCCGCGATAAGGGGAGAAGGCCCGGCTGATCCGGATTTCGCCCGCGGTGCCGCCTTGCAAAGAATGCTGGACCGGGCCGAACAATCTTCCGCCCAAGGGGGGCTGGGGCTAAAGGTCTGAAAGTCGGTTGGGGCCGCGAACATTGCCCCGCCTGCTATCTCATAGGGCGTTGGTTTTGGACAGTTGCGACGGAAGCCCCGGTTTGCGGCATTAAACCCAAAGCAAATCAGGAGATACCGATGGTCAAAGGCTTTTCACACACCCAAATCGCCCTGCACTGGATCGTCGCGGCGCTGATCCTGTTCAACCTGACCCAAAGCGACGACATGTCGGCGTTGTGGCGGCAGATCAAGCAGAGTGGGCCGATGCCCACAACGACGGGTGCGTGGCTGCATATCATCGCTGGCGTAGCCGTTCTGGTGCTGGTGATGTGGCGGCTGATGCTGCGTGCCACACGCGGCGTACCCGCTCATCCGCCCGGCGAAAGTGCTTTGCTGTCGCGTGCGGGGGACGCTGGCCATCTTGCGCTGTATGTCCTGATGTTTGCTATGCCGGTGACCGGACTGGTGACGTTTTACGGCGGCTTCCCGGCACTGGGTGAGGTGCATGGGGGCATCCTCAAAGTGCTTTTGTGGGGTCTGATCGGGCTGCATGTGGTGGCGGCCTTTTACCATCATTTCATCTTGAAAGACGGCCTGCTGAATCGGATGCGCAAAGCCGGTTGACCCGATTTTTCTGCGAAAAATCCAGTGAGACCTTAAAAACCAAGCGCTTTGAAAAGCCCGCGCACCCCACTTTGATTTTTCGCAGAAAAATCGTGGCCTGAAATTCGCAGCCTCAGGCGTCCAGAAAAACCCGCACTGTCTCTTCAAAGTCGCGCGGCCGCTCTGCGTGAAGCCAATGCCCGGCCCCGATCAGTTTGGCAAAACGGGCGACCGGAAACAGCGCGCGGATCGCCTCACGGTAGTCTGGTTTGACGTAAGAGCTTTCCGATCCGGTCAAAAACAGCACAGGTCCGTCAAACCGGCCTTCCGTGCCCGGCCAGCCGACAATCTTGGCCATCTCGGCCTCCAGCACGTCAAGGTTCAGCCGCCAGACCGGTGGATCAGCCTTAAGGTCCAGCGATTGCAGGAAAAAGGCCCGCAACGCTGGATCGTCCACCACCGACGCCAACCGCCGGTCCGCCTCGGTCCGCGAGGTAAGCCCGGTCAGATCCAACCCGCGCATCGCCGCAATATGACGGCTTTGGTCGTGGCTGTAGGCGACTGGCGCGATATCGGCCACCACCAGCCGCCGCAGCAACGCGCCGTGGGTCAGCGCCAGTTGCATCGCAGCCTTGCCCCCCATCGAGTGGCCCAGCAGATCGCACACCCCCAAGGGCGCCAGAACCTCGGCCAGATCGTCCGCCATATCGGCATAGCTTTGGGTCTCCGCCCGAATACTGCCGCCATGGTTGCGCATATCCACCGCCACCACATCGCGCCGCGTCGCAAGGTTGCGCGCAATCACCCCCCAATTGCGACCCGACCCGAACAGGCCGTGGGCAATCACCAAGGTCGGGCGGTCTTTGACCTCGCGGGCCGGGTGCAGGATCGTGTTCAGCATGATGTGCCCTCAATTTCCGCCCGACCATATCCGTTGAATTGCCGCAATCCTATGGGTAGAAAGGGCCAAAGCGGGGCAGAGATGAGCAAGACGACCATTCAGCAAATGGCAGACCGGGTGTCTGACCTGTTGGCCCTGCGCCTGAACGTCTCTGGCCCCACGCTTGAGGCGCGGGTGAAGCGAGCCGGAAACACGCTGCCGCGCCCGGTGCGTGACGCCGCCGAGGCGCTGGTGCAGGCGACAGAAATGGCTCAAAGCCCCAAGCTGTTGATGCAGATCGACCCCGAAGCCGTCGCCATCGCCTATGATATCTGCGTCAAACACCTGAACACCGTGAACCAGTCAGAACGCCGCCGCGGCCTTGCACTGGACATCGCCGCCCGCATCGCTTTTGCGCTGCTGACCGTGGCGGTACTGGTGATCGGCGTACTGCGCTGGCGCGGGTTTATCTGACGCTCGCTTGGGTCGCGGTTGGGCCCGGACCAGCGGAGGGCTTCCGCCCCCCGCACCCCCTGACCAAAGGGGGCTTGCGCGCCCCCTCTGGACTTCCTCGGAGTATTTGCGCCTGGATGAATGCGTTAAAAAAGGGTTGATGAAAAACATCAACCCTTTGATATATTATAAGTCTTTCAAGATTTCACGTGTGAAATCTGGTCGATCAAAGCCCCGGATAGATCGGGAATGCCTTGCACATCGCCTCGACCTTGGCTTTCACGGCGGCCTCGACCTCGGCATTGCCGTCCTCGCCGTGGGCAGCCAGACCGTCGACAACCTCGACGATCCACGCGCCAATCTGGCGGAACTCTGCCTCGCCAAAGCCGCGTGTGGTGCCAGCCGGTGTGCCCAGACGCACGCCCGAGGTGACGGTCGGCTTTTCGGGGTCAAACGGGATGCCGTTCTTGTTGCAGGTGATATGGGCGCGCCCCAAGGCCTTTTCGGTGGCATTGCCCTTGACACCTTTGGGCCGCAAATCCACCAGCATCACATGGGTGTCGGTGCCGCCGGTGACGATGTCCAGACCGCCCTTCATCAGCTGATCGGCCAAGGCCTGCGCGTTCTTGATGACTTGCCCGGCATAGGCCTTGAATTCAGGCCGCAGCGCCTCGCCAAAGGCCACGGCTTTGGCTGCGATCACATGCATCAGAGGGCCGCCCTGAATGCCCGGGAAAATTGCCGAGTTGAACTTTTTAGCCAGATCCTCCCGGTTGGTCAGGATCATCCCGCCACGCGGACCGCGCAGGGTCTTGTGGGTCGTCGTGGTCGCCACATCGGCATAAGGAAACGGTGAGGGGTGATGCCCGCCCGCAACCAAACCGGCAAAGTGGGCCATATCCACCATAAGGTAAGCACCCACCTTATCGGCAATCGCCCGGAACTTGGCAAAGTCGATCTGGCGCGGCACCGCCGATCCGCCCGCAATAATCATCTTGGGCTGATGTTCCACAGCCAAAGCCTCAATCTGTTCATAGTCGATCAGGTTGTCCTGCTGGCGCACCCCGTACTGGATGGCGTTGAACCACTTGCCGGATTGGTTGGGGGCCGCGCCGTGGGTCAGGTGGCCGCCAGAGGCAAGGTTCATGCCCAGAATGGTATCGCCCGGCTTCAACAAGGCCTGAAACACACCCTGGTTCGCCTGGCTGCCCGAATTCGGCTGCACATTGGCAAAGGCCACGCCAAACAACTGGCACGCCCGCGAAATCGCCAGATTTTCTGCCACGTCAACGAATTCACAGCCGCCGTAATAGCGCTTGCCCGGATACCCCTCGGCGTATTTGTTGGTCATCACCGACCCCTGCGCCTCCATCACCGCACGGCTGACGATGTTTTCCGACGCGATCAGTTCAATCTCGTCACGCTGGCGGCCCAGTTCTGACGTGATGGAACCGAAAAGCTCGGGGTCGCGGGTTGACAGGCTTTCGGTGAAGAAACCGGGGTCGCGGTGGCTGCTGGTCATGGGGCTCTCCAAAAAGGTTGACGTTATCTAGACCGGGATTTGCGGCTGTTGAAGGCCGGAAAACGACAGATTGCAGGTCGCGCGCGAAAAAAGTTTCCGATAGGAAACTTAGACGGCCCATGGAAAACCGCAAGCCCATGTCGGGGCAGGGGTTGAGTTCCTGATCCAGCCTGCCAAGACTACCGCCAACCACAGGAGTTCCAAGCCGTGTCAGGTATCGCTTTTCGCGCCAGTCCCGCGCCCGCCGCCCAAGAGGCTTTGGCGTGCCTGACCGACCGCTACGGCCAAAGCGCTCTGGACAAGGCCCGCATCATTGTCGCCTTGGGCGGCGACGGTTTCATGCTGCAAACCCTGCATGATGAATATTCGACTGGCCTGCCCGTCTACGGCATGAACTGCGGCACGGTCGGTTTCCTGATGAACACCTACGCCGCCGATGCCCTGCCAGAGCGGTTGGCTGCTGCGGAAGAGGCTGTACTCAACCCATTGGCGATGACCGCCGTTTCGACCGATGGCACGGTGACACAAGCGCTGGCGATCAACGAGGTGTCGCTTTTGCGCATGGGACCGCAGGCCGCCAAGCTGCGCATTCTGGTTGATGGCAAGGAACGCATGCCGGAACTGGTTTGTGACGGCTGCCTTTTGTCCACCCCGGCAGGGTCGACCGCCTACAACTATTCCGCCCACGGGCCGATCCTGCCGATCGGGTCCGATGTGCTGGCCTTGACCGCCGTTGCCGCCTTTCGCCCCCGGCGTTGGCGCGGTGCCCTGCTGCCCAACGGTTCCGTCGTGCGGTTTGAGGTGCTTGATCCGGCCAAACGCCCGGTTCGCGCCGATGCCGACACCCGCCCGGTGACCGACGTCGCCTCGGTTGAGATCAGGTCAGAGCCAAACATCCGCCACCGCATCCTGTTCGACCCCGGCCATGGTCTTGAAGAACGCCTGTTGGTCGAACAGTTCGTCTGAATGTCTGCGCTTTGCTGTATTTTCTCCAGCACGCCGCAGATTGTATACAAAGTGAGTATGCGGCGAATAAGGATCAAATCCGCAATATATAGAGGCAAATCCCAGCCTTTTCAGAGCACTAATCCGCACCCGCCCTCCGATCCGCCCCTCACATCGCCCCGCGCCTTTCTGCACTGCAGAACAGCGCCCTTGACTTTTGCGCCACAAACCGCCATTTGCGCTCTATCCGAAGCCCGTGCCCGCGTGAGGCACCAAAAGGCCCGGATGACGGTTCCCACCATCACGCAGGGGTACCTGCAATGTGCACGGCCTGACGGACACCTCCGCGGGCGAGGGTGCATTGTCCCTACTGTTGATGGACGACCCATGACAACTTTTGCAGACCTCGGCCTGTCGCCGAAAATCCTTAAAGCGTTGGAATTGACCAACATGACCACGCCGACGCCGATTCAGGCGCAGGCGATCCCCCATATCATGAAGGGCTCCGACCTGATGGGTCTGGCCCAGACCGGCACCGGCAAGACGGCAGCCTTTGGCCTGCCGCTGCTCCACCGCCTGCTGGACATCGGCCACCCGCCCGCACCGCGCCATGTGCGCGCTTTGGTTCTGGCCCCGACCCGTGAACTTGTCAGCCAGATCGCGGAAAACTTCCTGACCTTCACCAAAGGCACCGCCGTCAAGGTGACCATGGTGGTCGGCGGCGCCTCGCTGAACCGGCAGGCCGACCGCCTGCTGAAAGGCTCTGACGTGCTGGTCGCCACCCCGGGCCGCCTGATTGACCTGTTGGAGCGTGGCGCTGTCACGCTGGAATCC
>JBBRKS010000015.1:0-45828 GCA_038231775.1 Rhodobacterales bacterium
AACCAGACGTCATTGTGGGCTTTTGCATAGTCGAGGAAACGTTTCAGACCCGCGATCTTGCCGGGGCGGCCGATCAGGCGGCAGTGCAGGCCGATCGAGAACATCTTGGGGGCGGTCTCACCCTCGGCATACAGGGTGTCGAAGGTGTCGCGCAGGTAGGTGAAGAACTGCTCGCCCTCAATATAGCCGGGGGCAGTGGCAAAGCGCATGTCGTTGGCCTCAAGCGTGTAGGGGATGATCAGTTGGTCACGCTCGCCCACCTCACGCCAATAGGGCAGGTCGTCGTCGTAGGTGTCGGAAATCCAGTCGAACTGGCCGGTTTGGGCGGTCAGATCAACGGTGTTGATCGAACAGCGCCCGGTGTACCAGCCTTGCGGGGGTTCCCCCACCACTTCGGTGTGCAGGCGGATGGATTCGGCGATCTGGCGGGCTTCTTCATCGGCGGGCATGTCGCGGTGATCGACCCATTTCAGACCATGGGAGGCGATTTCCCAGCCGGCGGCTTTCATCGCGGCGACCTGTTCGGGGTTGCGGGCCAGCGCGGTGGATACGCCGTAGATGGTGACGGGCATATCGGCAAGCAGGCGGTGCAGACGCCAGAAACCGGCGCGGGCGCCGTAGTCGTAGATCGACTCCATATTCCAGTGGCGCTGGCCGGGCCAGGGGGCGGCACCGGCGATGTCACTCAGGAACGCCTCGGACGCGGAATCGCCGTGCAGGATGTTGTTCTCACCGCCCTCTTCATAATTCAGGACTAGCGAAATGGCGATTTTGGCACCGTTTGGCCAGGCGGCATGGGGCGGGGTGGCACCGTGGCCACGGAAATCTCTTGGATAGCGTTGCATGTTGGACCCTTGAACCTGCAGCTTACCCTATGCGGGATACGGAACGCCGGGTATCAAATAAAGCCGGAAAGTGCTTTGCGGGGCAGCCGGGGTATGGGCTGCGGACGAATGCGGCAAATGGAGGCGAAAATGGATGGTTGGCTATCGACGCATGTGCTGGACACCGCGCGCGGGGTGCCTGCGGGCGGCATCAGGATCATGCTGTACCGGGTCACCGGCAACAGTCACACGAAGATAGTGGAGACTGTGACCAATGCCGACGGCCGCACCGATGCGCCGCTGTTGACGGGCAAGGACTACCGGGTGGGCGGCTATGAACTGGTGTTTTGCGCGGGGGAGTATCTGCGCAGGTCGGGGCAGGTGACGGGCGAGGTGTTGTTTGTCGATGAAATTCCGATCCGGTTTGGCATCGGTGATGCTGGCGCGCATTATCATGTGCCGCTGCTTCTGTCGGCGTTCGGCTATTCAACCTATCGGGGGAGTTGAGCGGTGGCCTATCTGGAACCGACACAAGGCGCCGGGCGGGTCTTGTTTACGCGGGGCATCACCGGGCCGGTGGTGATGCTGAACCTGCTGCGGCTGCGGGCGGTGGCGGATTATTCCAGCCATCCACAGCTTGCGCCCACGGTGCCGATTTCGGGGCGGGCGGCGTATGATCTGTATGTCGCCCACACCCTGCCTTTGTTGCGCAAATCGGGGGGCGATGTGATCTTTCTGGGTCAGGGTGGGGCGTTCTTTATCGGGCCGCAGGATGAGGTTTGGGATCTGGTGATGCTTGTCCGGCAAGCCTCACTGTCCGATTTCGCGGCGTTTGCCGGGGATGCGGAATATCTGGCTGGGATTGGGCACAGGACGGCGGCGATCAGCGACTCGCGGTTGCTGCCGATGGTGGAGCAAGTTTTGCGGGCGTGAGAATGGCCTTTGAAGCAGGATCATGGCGGCGCGGATTTTTACAGCGCTAACCGCCGCAGCGGACTGAACCGGTCAGCCATTGCCCGTTGGTGCAGGTGTACTGCCACCCAGAGGAATTGCACTGTGTTGACCCTTCGGGTGAGCATTGCGCCATCGGGGTCACGCCGCCGCCTCCACCCCCGCCGCCACCTTGCGAGGCATTGACGTACATGCCGTAGAGGTTTTCGACGAAATAGTCGTAGTTCATGCCGCCGCCATAGGCGTTGTAGTAATAGTTGATCTCATTTTCGCACAGATTGGCCCATTGGTTGATCGACAAGCCGGGCGGTGGCGGGTTGCAATCGGCAAACGCGGTGGTCGGCAACAGCAGAAAAGCAAGCAAGGCGATGATCCGGCGGGACATGACAAACCTATCACCGTTAAAGAAATAGTGCGGCACGCTAGGCCGGGTCTGCCGAGTTTGGCAAGCGGTATTGCGGTTCCGTTCTTATGCTTTGCGCATCTCATCCTTGATTTTGGCGACCATGAAATCGGAAAACAGGCGGACTTTGGAGTCCTTGGCGCTGCGCTGCTGCGACAGAAGGGAAAGTTGGGTGGGCAAAGGCGGTGTCGCGGTGGCCACCGGGATCAGGCGACCGGTGCGCAGGTGATCGGCCACCTCAAACGCGGGTTTCAGGACAATGCCGCGCCCATCCAGCGCCCAGCCGGTCAGCACATCGCCGTCATCGGATTCGTAAGGGCCTGCGATGTCATAGCGTTGCGGGCCTTGGGCGGTTTGCAGCGTCCACTGAAACTCTTTGGCACCGGGAAAGCGCAGGTTGAGGCAATCGTGCTTGTCGACCACCAAAGCCGCACCGTCCAACGGCATCCCGCGCTGCGCGATATAGGCGGGGGCGGCGCATAACAGGCGGGGACAGTCGGCGATCAGGCGGACTTTAAGGGTGGAATCCTCAAGAATGCCAAGGTGAAAGGCGATATCCAGACCCTCTGCCGTCAGGTCTATGATGCGGTCAGACAGGCGCAGGCGGACGTCGATTTGGGGGTATTGGTCCTTGAAGGCGGGGACATGGGGCGCAATGAAGCGGCGGCCGATGCCCAAGGGCGCTGCGACAAAGACCACGCCACGCGGGTTCTGCGCGGTTTCCATGACTGAGGCTTCGGCATCGTCGATGGCTTGCAGCACCTTCTGGGCACCGTCAAAAAACAAACGGCCGGCCTCGGTCGGTTGGAGAGAGCGCGTGGTGCGGTTGAACAGCCGCACACCTAAGTGCTTTTCCAGCTCTGATATGCGGGCCGAGGCGACGGCGGGCGAGGTTCGCTGATCCCGTGCCGCAGCCGACATCGAAGACAGTTCATACACCCGCACGAACATGCGTAAATTATTCACATAGGACATGTCCCGCACGGTCCTTTTGCGACGATTGCCAGCATTTTGCTATTCTTGAAAGTGATCCGGCATTTGATGGATTAACAGACAAGTGCGGTCCGGTATAGGTTTTCCGCAAAAGTGAGGGTTTGGCCATGTATGACTGGGTTGTTCTGTGGGACTGGGTGCAGATCGCGGTGCGCTGGGTCCATGTGGTCACGGCGATGGCGTGGATCGGGTCAAGCTTTTACTTCATCGCCCTCGATCTGGGTTTGCGGCGCGATGTGCCCCTGCCGCCCGGTGCGGCGGGCGAGGAATGGCAGGTCCATGGCGGCGGGTTCTACCACATCCAGAAGTATCTGGTCGCCCCGGCAGCGCTGCCCGATCATCTGATCTGGTTCAAGTGGGAAAGCTATTCAACCTGGCTGTCGGGCTTTGCCATGTTGATATTAGTGTACTACATGAGCGCGCAATTTTTCCTGATTGATCCAGAGGTTATGGATCTTTCGGTCGCGCAGGCTGTGGCGATCTCATTAGGGTCATTGGCGTTTGGCTGGATCGCTTACACCACGATCTGCAAGGTCTTCGTCAATGCCAACCAGACGGCGGTGATGGTGGCGCTGTTCGCCGTGCTGGTCGCGATGAGCTGGTTTTACGTGCATGTGTTTTCAGGCCGGGCGGCGTTGCTGCATCTGGGGGCATTCACAGCCTCGATCATGTCGGGCAACGTTTTTTTCGTGATCATGCCGAACCAACGGGTTGTCGTGGCCGATCTTAAGGCGGGGCGGACCCCGGATGCCAGATACGGCAAGATCGCCAAGCAGCGCAGCACGCACAACAATTATCTGACGCTGCCGGTCGTGTTCCTGATGCTGTCAAACCATTATCCGCTGATCTTTGCCACGCCATACAACTGGATCATCGCGAGTCTGGTGTTTTTGATGGGCGTCACGGTGCGGCATTGGTTCAACACCAAACACGCCAAAAAGGGCAGCCCGCATTGGACGTGGGCGGTGGCGGGGGTGTTGTTTTTGCTGATCGCGTGGCTTTCGACCGCACCGATGTATCACCCGGCAGAGCAAAGCAAACTGGAGGGCCCCGCGCTGATCTATGCCAGTGCTTCCGGGTTTGACGATGTGGTCAGCATCATTCAGGGCCGCTGTTCGATGTGTCACGCCCGAGAGCCTGCTTATGACGGGATCACCTGGGCACCCAAGGGTGTGGTGCTGGAAACCCCCTCTGACATTGCCCGGGAGGCGCGGCGGATCTATGAACAGGCCGGGCTGACCCATGCAATGCCGCCTGCCAACCTCAGCTCCATGGAGCCGCAAGAGCGGGCCGCCATCGTCAACTGGTTCCGTGGTTCGGGCAAGAGCGGGCTTGCGGGCTAAAGGGCCGGAATTTTGACGCGCCCCCTACCCTATTGCGCGGCATTTGCGACATTCTGGATGTTGATTGCGAGGCCCTGTTGTCATATGGCTGTCACCAAAATCGGGCAATACGGATCAATTGTGCCATCCGGCCAGATCACGAGGCGATGATATGTTGAATGACGACGCAGCGGAGTTCATGGATCTGCTGCCCGACGCCGAACACGAACAGCGCGGCCCGATGTTCACCTATTCCACCCCCGACATGCCGTGGTTCCGCCGCACCCTGATCCGCACCATCGAACGGCTCAGCGGGCGGGCGGGGTTTGAGCGTTTGTACCGCAACTGGCAGCGTAAGCCGCATGATCCCGAAAAGTCGATCTTTACCCAAGCCATCGGCGAACTCGGCCTGACCGCTGACATTTCGCCTGAAGAACTGGCGCGCATTCCGGCGACCGGGCCGCTTTTGGTGGTGGCCAATCATCCTTATGGCATCATTGACGGGCTGTTCATCGGGCACCTGATGGCCTCGGTGCGCAAGGATGTGAAGCTGATCTGCCATTCCTTGCTGTGCCAGCCGCAAGAGGTGCAGGACGCCTTGTTGCCGATTGATTTTGGCGCGGGGCCAGAGGCGCGGCGCACCTCTGCCGAAACCCGGCGCAAGTCGGTGGAGTGGCTGGATCAGGGCCACGCCTTGATCATTTTCCCGGCGGGTGGGGTTGCGACCTCTGTCACGCCGATGGCGCGCAATGCGGCGGATTTCGAGTGGCATCCGTTTGTGTCGCGACTGGCGCGGCGGCCCGGAGTCAAGACGCTGGCGCTGTATGTCGCGGGGCGCAATTCGCGGATGTTCCAGCTTGCCAGCCATCTGTCCTATGCGTTGCGCGTGTCGCTCATCTTCTTTGAAACCAAGCGCAAGATGAACAAGCCGGTGACTGTGCGGGTGTCAGAGCCGGTCGAATGCGCTGCGATGGGCAAGGGCGATGTGGTGGCCTGGCTGCGCGAGCGGACCTATGCGATGGCCGAACCCGGTGGGCCAGAGGCCGATGACGTGTTCAACTTCCCCGCCCGTATTTCGGTTTGATACCGGGGCCACTCGGTCTTGCACAGGTGCCGTTTGCCGAAGGTTGAAGTGCCGGAACAAGGCGACGCTTGAACAGCGTGGTCGGGTCAATGCCCACCGAAGCGCCGTTGGCGAGATGGGCCGGATTTAACGAAAACGCCTCTGAGTCACACGCTGAAAGATTGACTTGAGTGAAGCGTGTCGGGTGGGGTAGGTCAAGCGGCCAGATCAGGGGGCCGCGATGATTTCTGCGTTGTTTCAAGGCTATATTACGATGTTAAGCCTGATCGTAGCGATTGGCGCGCAGAACGCCTATGTGCTGCGGCAGGGCATCCGGCGGGAACATGTCGCGGCGGTGGTGGCGGTTTGCGCCATATCCGATGCGGCCTTGGTCGGCTGCGGGGTGGCGGGATTTGGCGCTGTGACCGCAGCACTGCCGTGGATCGTGCCGGTGATGCGCTGGTTCGGCGTGGCGTTTTTGCTGTGGTACGGCGTGCAGCGGTTTCGCGCCGCAGCCAAGGGCGGAGAGGCGCTGATGCCTGCCGCCGATGCGCCGAAGCCCTTGCGGCAGGTGCTTGTGACAGTGGCGCTGCTGACCTGGGCCAACCCGCATGTTTACCTGGATACATTGGTTTTTATTGGTTCTATTTCAACGCATTACGGGTCGCAACGCGGGGCGTTCGGGGCCGGGGCGGTTGCGGCCTCGCTGACGTTCTTTGCGGCTTTGGGCTACGGTGCGCGGCTGCTGGCGCCCGTGTTTGCCGCACCCAAAGCCTGGGTCGTGCTGGAGGTGGTGGTCGGGGTGACCATGTGGGTGATCGCCCTGACTTTGGCGCTGGGCTGAGGCGCTGTTGCGCGCTTTGGCCGGGATGCGCCCGCATGGGTTACCGGGTGTTCAGGCGTTTTGCCTAGCTTTGCGGGTCATAGCGATCCCCGCGGAGGTCTTTCATGTCGAACACTACGGCCCGTCAGTTGCTGCCCCTTCTTCAGCCGTCGCAGGCGCAAAAGCATGTCACGGTCAACGCCGCAATGACGGTGCTGAACGTGCTGGTCCAGACCTCGGCGATCAGCCGGACCCTGACCGCACCGCCGTCCGGCGTGCTGGCGGGTGCCTGCTATATCGTCGCAAACGGTGCGACCGGCGATTGGCTGGGACAGGATCGCACGGTCGCGGTCTATTCCGGGTCATTCTGGGATTTCTACCTGCCCAAGACCGGCTGGCGCGTCTGGCTTGAGGCCGAGGCGACCGAGGCGGTGTTTGACGGCGCGGTCTGGACCACCTCTGCCGACCGGCCAGAGCGGGTCGCCGCCCTTGGCATCTCTGCCACGCCGGATGACACCAACCGGTTGACCGTGTCGGCGGATGCGACCCTGTTGACCAACGCCGGGGCGGGCCATCAGCTGAAGATCAACCGCGCCAATGTGACCAACACGGCGAGCGTACTGTTTCAGACCGGGTTTTCGGGCCGGGCCGAGATGGGCAACGTGGGCAGCAACGACTTTGTGCTGAAGGTCAGCGCGAATGGCACGACCTTTCTGACCGGCCTTACGATTGAGGCTGCGACGGGCCGGGTTCTCGCCTCAAACGGGATCAATCTGGTGCCGGGGGCGGGCGATCCTGCCAGCCCGCAGAACGGCGATGTGTGGTACAATTCGACCACAAACCGCTTGCGCGCCCGCCAGGGTGGCCGCAGCATCGACCTGTTTGACCCGTTGTTTTCGGATGCGGAATTCAAGCTGCAAGACGATCTGGACCCGACCAAGCAGGCGTTGTTCCAGTTGTCGGGCCTGACGACTGCCACAACGCAGACATACACCTTGCCGAATGCCAGTGGCACGGTGGCCCTGACCAGCAATTCACAAACCTTTGCAAACACGCAAACATTCTCTGGCAGCGTGACGTTGGGGACGGCCACCGGGTCGCAAGCCTATACGCTGGGCAGCAACGCAACCGTATCGGGCAGCACCAAGACAATCAGCATCGGCACGACCGGGCTTGCCGGATCGACCACCGCCATCACCGTTGGTCCGACCGCGGGGTCAGGCACCATGGCCTTCAACAACGGCCTGACCGCGATCACCTTTCCCGACAGCGCCTTTACGCTGCAAGACAATGTGGACGCGACCAAACAGGCGAAGTTTGAACTGGCTGGCCTGACCACCGCGACCACCCGAACTCTGAACCTGCCGGATGCGAACGGCACATTGGCGTTGAACAGCCTGGTCAGCGCCAGCACGAGCGGTCTGGCCCCGGCAAGCGGAGG
This sequence comes from Rhodobacterales bacterium, assembly GCA_038231775.1. Lineage (GTDB taxonomy): Bacteria > Pseudomonadota > Alphaproteobacteria > Rhodobacterales > Rhodobacteraceae > Stagnihabitans. Next base: position 7,821 of record JBBRKS010000015.1, read on the forward strand.
TGGGACTGCGAACTTCCTGCGGGCAGATGGCACATGGGCCTCACCCGGATCAAGCGTGCCCTATGCCTCTTTGTCCGGGCTTCCGGCAGCGATTGATGCGATTGACGGGCTGACCCCGGTTGCCGACACGCTGGCCTATTATACCGGCAGCATAACGGGGGCGCTGGCCCCGCTGACAAGCTTTGGCCGCAGCCTGATTGACGACGCCGACGTGAACGCCGCCCGCACCACGTTGGAGCGGCAGGACTATCCGACTCGGGCCGGGTTTGTGGCCTGGGCCACCGGGCGCACGCCGACCGCGGGTCTGGTGATGCGGGCGGCAAGCTATGCCTACCGCTACACCGGCGCTGGCACGACGATTTCCGATCTGCCGGGCTGGGTGCCTTACGGTACGGTAACCGCCTTGCATTGGGGGGCTGACACGACGGGTGCCACAAGTGCCGTGGCCGCCGTTTCAGCGATGATCGACTACGTCAACAGTCTGGGCGGCGGTCTGGCGATGATGCCCGCCGGAACCTACCTTTGGCCGACATCCCTGACCAAGCAGGGCTTGAGCAAAGTCATCCTGCAGGGTGAAGGCAATGCCACCAAAATCTTGCGCACCGGCAACCTTGCAACCTCTAGCGCGATCCGGTTCTGGGGCGGGTCAAACAACCGCATCCGCCGTCTGCTGATTGACTGCGCGGGCTATGCCGGACGCGGCATCCTGCTGAACGAGCGCTATTCCGGGGTCGAGGATTGCGATTGCAACAACTGCCCTGATCGCCCGTTTGGCATGAACGGCGGCGGCAACACCACCTACGGTCTGGACAGTCTGGGACGCAACTCGGACGATGCGGGCTTTACCACGCCGACCTTTTTTCCGATCGGCTGCTATCTGGAAAACTGCCGCGTCACCAATGCAGGCGCCACTGCGTTCAGCCAAAAACAGATGCCGCATTCGCGCATACAGCGTTGTTTTGCAACGACGGTTTATTCGGAAGGCATTACCATCGACAAAAGCGACTACTGTGTCGCATCGGGCAACATGCTGGTCGATTGCGCTTTGACCACTGGCAACGCTTGGCCTGATCTTGACGCCGGAACTGGCTTTCTGCCAGCGGGCGGCGGCGGTGTTGGCGCGGTGGGGATTGACGGGTCGACCGGGTCGCGGTTTGTCAAGAACACCATCATCGGGGTGAACAGCGACATACCGAACCGCAACAACCGCCTTCGGGTTGCGATCAGCTTTGTCAACAACATCCAGGCCGCCAACGGCTGTCAGGTCGAGGGCAACTACATCTCTGACGCCAAAGCTGGGGTCTGGCTGAAAGGGACAGTCTCTGGCGCCACGGGCAACAACTTCCGCCACATCATCGCGGGCAATGTGTTTGACACCGTGGGCACTGGCGCTGGCACCGGCATCGCCCAGTTCGGCGCGGTCTGGATCGACGCGGGCTGCACCGACAACATGATCACCGGCAACACCCAGATCGGTGGGACGCCGCTGATCACCGGGGCCAGCAGCGCCAACATCATCGACCAGATGGCAGCCAACACGTTGAAGGGCAACAACACGGCAGGCCTGACGGCGGGGCTTGAGCTGTCCGGCACCCAGGTTACCGCGATGCTGGACACGGTCACCAGTGCGGCCAAGGGCCTTGCCCCGGCCTCTGGCGGGGGGACGACCAATTTTCTGCGCGCGGATGGGACCTGGGCATCGCTGACCGCAAGCTGGGCTGGCCTTACCGGCAAGCCGACCACGGTGTCAGGTTTTGGCATCACCGATGCGGTCGCGCTAAGTGGGGCGCAGACGGTGGCGGGGGCCAAGACCTTTACTTCACCGGTCATTCTGGGGGCGCAGGCGTCCGATCCGGGCAGCCCGGCGAACGGGACCGTCTGGTACAATTCCACCACCAACCAGCTAAAGGCGCAGACGGCTGGTGTGGCGGTGGCCATCGACGCGCAGGCGAACATCGGCTGGCTGACCCCGATCACCGGGGAGTATATGATCACCACGATGGGCGCAGGCGGGGCCACCGGCACGCAAGCAGGCAGTGCCAACCGGATGGAATTGTTCCCCTTTACCGCACGGGCAGACACGGCGGTGACCGGGCTTGCGGTCAACGTGACCACGCTGGTCGCCGCAGCGCTTGGCAAGATCGTGGTCTACGACTCTGACGGGACCGGACGGCCCAACGCGCTGGTCCTTGAAACCGGCGACCTTGATTTCTCGACCCTTGGGGTCAAGACGGCCACGGTTTCGGTGACGCTGCGGCAGGGCAAGACCTACTGGCTTGGCCTGCGCCACAACTCTACCGCCACGCTGTCAACCTGGCCCTTGAACGCGACGCCTGACATCAACGGTGGTGCCCCGACCACCACGGCGCGCAAGGTGGTCCGGCGCACCCTTACCTATGCGACAGCGGCCACATCGACCTGGGGCTGGGCCTCGTCCGAGATCAACAACAACATGGCAACGGCGATCTGGCTTAAGGTCTGACCGTAGCCGCACTTGAAACGAAGGGGTGGCGCTGTGCCACCCTTTCGCATTTGACAGGCCCGCCTGTGCTTCAATAGACAGTGGCGCAGTCATATAGGGCAGGCACAGACCTGAAACGGGCACCAAGATGAAAATCGCTATGATCGGAACCGGCTATGTCGGTCTGGTTTCCGGGGTATGCTTCTCTGACTTCGGGCACGAGGTTGTCTGCGTCGACAAGAACCCCGACAAGATCGCCCAATTGCAGGCCGGTCAGGTGCCGATCTTTGAACCGGGCCTGCAGGACCTGATGGCCAAGAATGTCGAGGCGGGGCGGCTGTCGTTCACCCTTGATCTGGCCGAGGCGGTGGCGGGCGCGGATGCGGTGTTTATCGCCGTCGGCACCCCGACCCGGCGCGGTGATGGCCATGCCGATCTGACCTATGTGATGGCGGCTGCCAGCGAAATTGGGGCGGCCCTGACCGGCTATACGGTCGTTGTCACCAAATCCACCGTTCCGGTCGGCACCAACCGCAAGGTCGGACAGGCGGTGCGCGCCGCCAATCCAGAGGCGAAGTTCGATGTCGCCTCAAACCCCGAATTCCTGCGCGAGGGCGCTGCGATTGACGACTTCATGCGGCCGGACCGTGTGGTGGTCGGCGTGGAATCCGGCAAGGCGCGCAAGGTGATGGCGGACGTCTACCGCCCGTTGTTCCTGCGCGAGTTTCCTGTCGTCTTCACCGGCCTTGAAAGTGCCGAGATGATCAAATACGCGGCCAACGCATTTCTGGCCACCAAGATCACCTTCATCAACGAGATCGCCGCTTTGTGTGAAAAGGTCGGGGCCGATATCAAGGACGTTGCAAAGGGCATGGGGCTTGACGGGCGGATCGGCAACAAGTTCCTGCATGCAGGACCCGGTTATGGCGGCAGCTGTTTTCCCAAGGACACCAAGGCTTTGGCCCGCATCGGGCAGGACCACGCCGTGCCCATGCAGATCACCGAAACCGTCATCAAGGTCAACGAAGAGATCAAGCGCCGGATGCTGGACAAGATCGTTGACCTGTGTGACGGGCAGATCAACGGCAAGACCATCGCCATTCTGGGTGTGACCTTCAAACCCAACACCGATGACATGCGCGAAGCCCCCAGCCTGACCATTGTGCCTGCGCTGGTTGGCGGCGGTGCCAAGGTGCGCGTCGCCGATCCGCAGGGCCAGCGTGAGGGCGAGGCGCTGTTGCCCGGTGTGCGCTGGGTCGACAACGCCTATCAGGCGACCCAGGGGGCCGACGTTCTGGTCATCCTGACCGAATGGAACGAATACCGCGCGCTTGACCTGCAAAAGATCGCCCGCAAGATGACAACTCCGCGCATGGCCGATCTGCGCAACATCTATGCGTCGGAAGAGGTGCTTGCGGCGGGGTTTGAGACCTATGTGGGCGTGGGGCGCTAGCCGCCGCCCTTAGGTATCCAGCGCGTCCAGAACCCAGCGGTGCAGGCCGACCAGCCCCAAGGCGAGCGTGACACCGGCAATCAGAAAGACGTAAGACGGATAGACCCACGGAATGTCATAAGTCGGGTAAAATGCCTTGCGCATTTCGGCGATCATCTGGGCCTGCGGGTTCCATTTCAACACGTTGAACAACTGGGCCGGCAAATCCTCGATCCGGAACATCACACCCGACAGGATCAGCATCGGGCGGTTCAGGATGCTCCAGATGCTTTCATAGGTCGGGGACGCCAGAAACAGGATCGCGTTCAGCACGCCGACCCCCAACCCCAGCGTGATCGACATCGCCAGCGCCATCAGCAGCGGGCCCATATCGGGCTGCAATTGCAGGTCATAGTACCAATTCACCAGAAAAAGCAGGATGATGAAAACGCAGATGTTGGTCACCGCATTCAGGATCAGCCGCGCCAGGATGACGTCAATCACCGTGACCGACGGAAACTGCAGCAAGCTGCGCGAATAGCGCATCGAGGTTGAAACCCGCCCGTTGATCGCGGTGTAGATGTGGAACGGCACCACACCGGTGATGTAATAAAGCGGAAAGTTGGTCCCCATCCGCGGCGTCCGGGTGATCACCGAAAAGACGATTGAAAGCATGATGACCGAAATCACCGGGTCGATCAGATTCCACAAAAACCCCAGCGAACTGCGCGTGTCGCTGGACCCCGTCTCCCGCAGGACCAGCGCGCTGACCACGCGAAGGGTGCGAAACCGCGGCGGTTTGGGCTCTTGCGGTGCTGCTTCGGGGAGGGTGCCTGCCAGGTCAGCCACGAAATCTTGCATTTTAGCTAGTTTCCCGTTGCAACAGGGCGAGTATCCACCGGGTCAAGCAGTGCACACTTGTGGGGCATCGCCAATCTAAGGTATGTTTATCAGACATTCGTTTCAGGCGCAAACCGTTGCGACAAATTGGAAGATTGCAGTGACGCCCCCCAACGCAAAGCCCGGCTCCGATTCCCCTGAAGATTCCACCCCGGCTGCGGAGGGTGATGCGAACAGCACCACCCCCAGCCAAAACCCTGAAAACGCGGAAGTAGTAGCGGCCGGCCCTCGGCTGCGCCCTGATGGCACCGTGCGGAAGTTCGCAGGGGCTGGTGGTGCCGGGGCAGGACGAAAGTTCGCGGCACAGGGTGGTCAGGGGGCTGGTGGTCAGGGCGCAGGCGGTCAGGGCGCAGGTGGTCAGGGCGCAGGTGGTCAGGGCGGCGGCGGTCACGGCAAAGCGGGTCAGGGCGGCGCGCAAGGTGCTGGCGGCCAAGGTGCTGGCGGACTGGGCGGCAAGGCTGGCCCGGGCAGACCCGGCATGATGCAGGGCGGCATGGGGCCAAGGGCCGGAATGCGACGCCCGGTTGAGGGCGACGCGGAGGGTGACGCCTCGGCCGTCGGTGGCGAACGCCCCGGCTTTGGCGCTGGCAGACCGCGTCCGGCTGGCGCGGGCCCCGGCATGGGCGGCGGTATGGCGGGTGGCATGGGCGGCGGCAACCGTATGGGGGGCATGGGCCCAGGCGGCCGCAAGATGGCGATTGAAGACGCTGAAGAAATTGCGCCCGACGCGCAGGCCAATCCAATGTCGCCCGCAACCTCTGCCTCTGCGGGAACCGCACTCTCTGCGGGCAATCCGGTTCCGCCCGGGCAGAACAAACCTCAGGGATCTCCGGCCCCCCCCGGCAGCGGACCCAAACCTCTGCAATTTCAATCCGGCACGGCCAGACTTTCGTCGCCGGACGACTACCTTGACAATATGCTGGGCGATACCCCCGCCCCACCGGGCATGTCCCCGGCGGATCAGCGTCACAAGGCCGACGGCAAAGGGCATGACGGCAAAGCACACGAGGGCAAGGCGCACACCGCCAAAGCGCCCGACGGCAAACCCGAAGGCAAACCGGCGGGCGGCAAGCAGGAAAAGCCGCTGAACATGGCTTCGGCCAACTATGTCCCGGCCCCTACCGTCAAGGCAGCCCCGATGCGCCCACGCCATTGGTGGCTGACGCTGATGTTTGTCGTGATGGTGGTGCTGCCGACCACTGGCTACGGCTATTATCTGTTCGCCTTCGCCGCCGACCAATATGAAAGCGATGCGGGCTTTTCCAGCCGAACTGAACAGGCCCCCTCGGCGTTCCAGCTGCTTGGCGCGTTGGGCGGGGTCGGCACCTCGTCCTCGTCTGACATGGACATCGTGTACCAGTTCATCCGCAGTCAGCAACTGGTGGCGCTGGTCGATGCCCAACTGAACCTGCGCAAGATCATTTGCATACCCGCCTACGACCCGCTGAAGACCTTTCCGGCCGACGGCAACATTGAAGATCTGGTGGACTATTGGAAAACCATGGTCGTACCGAACTTTGACCGGGCCACCGGCCTGATGACCCTGACCGTCTTTGCCTTTGACCCCGAAGACGCGCAAAACATCGCACGAGAGGTGTTGGCCGATTCAACCGCCATCATCAACGATCTGTCCAACACCGCGCAGAGCGACACCACCCGCTACAGCAAGGAAAGCCTGACCAAATCCGAAGACCGCATGGCCGATGCGCAAAAGGCAGTGACCACTTTCCGGATCTCCAACAACATCCTTGACCCCGAACAGGCTGTGTCGGGCACCCAACAGGTCGTCACGATGTTGGTCCAGCAACTCGCCACTGCCGAAATCGACCTCGACATGCTGACCGGCACCGTGCCCGCCAGCGACCCGCGCCTGGCCCAGATCAACCGGCGGATCGACGTCATTCAAAAGCGCATGGCCGAAGAGCAATCCAAGGTCGGCGGCCTGACCGACCCCGGCGCGCCAAACTATGCCAATCTGGTGACAGAGTATCAAAACCTTGTAATGGCACAGGATTTCGCGCAGAAAACCTATCTGACAGCCCTTGCCGCGTACAATCAGTCGCTTGACGACGCGCAACACAACACGCGCTATCTGGCCACCTATCTGGAGCCGACGCTGGCTGAATCCTCCACCGCACCCCAGCGTATTTTGCGCATTGTCCTGACGGCATTGGTCGGCGCACTCGCCTGGTCGATCGTGACGATGGTGTTTTACGCGCTGCGCGACCGCAAATAAGCCTCAAAAGCCGGACACCCGATGATTACGCTGGACAATGTCACCAAGGCCTACCGCTACAAGGGTGTTCCCAAATACATCGCGCGTGACGTCAGCGCCGTGATCCCGGATGGTGCCAAGCTGGCTCTTCTGGGGCGCAATGGCGCGGGCAAATCGACGCTGCTTTCAATGATGTGCGGCGGGCTGAACCCTGACAGCGGGTCGATCCGGGTGACCGGGTCGATCTCGTGGCCCATCGGGCTGACCGGCTGCATTCAGGCCGACATGACCGGCATTCAAAATGTGCGGTTTCTGGCCAGAGTCTACGGCGTGGATTCGGATGAACTGGTTGATTTCGTGGGCGATTTCGCCGACTTAGGGCTGAACTACGCCGAACCGGTGCGCAATTATTCTTCGGGGATGCGCGGGCGTCTGACCTTTGGCATGTCGATGGGCATCCGGTTTGACACCTACCTGATTGACGAGGTGACAGCGACCGGCGACATCGCGTTTCGCGGCAAAAGCCAGCGCCTGTTTGAAGATCGGCTGTCACGTTCCGGTCTGGTTTACGTCACCCACTCGGAAGGCATGTCGCGGTCGATCTGCAAATCCGGCGCGGTGCTGGAAAACGGCGCGATCACGTTTTATGAGGATGTGAACGACGCCATCGCAGCCCACAACCGCAACATGCAGACCAGCGTGCCCGCCGGGCTGGTGCTTTAGACTGCCATAAGGCTGGCGTGGGCCGGTCAAATTCCAAGCACTCTCGCCCTTTGCGGCCCAACTTTCCCCGACAGCAGCGCCGCCGACCATCGCGGGACTCGACAAGCCCGCCTGCCTGCTTCAGTAAAAGGCCAAATTGCAAATCTGCGCCAAAAGCGGGGGAATCGCATGCACGTTCTTGTCACTGGCGGTGCGGGATATATCGGCGCCCATGCGTGCAAGGCCCTCGCACAGGCCGGTTTCATTCCGGTCGCGTTCGACAATCTGACGACCGGTTGGGCCGAAGCTGTCCGCTTTGGCCCGCTGTTTCAGGGTGACCTGATGGACCGCGCTTCGCTGGATGCCGCCTTTGCAGAATACAAACCGGTCGCCGTGATGCACTTTGCCGCTTTGTCGCTGGTCGGGGAATCGATGGCCAACCCGGGCAAATACTGGCGCACCAACGTCAACGGCAGCCTGAATCTGATAGAGGCGACGCTCGCCGCCGGCATCAAGCATTTCGTCTTCTCCTCGACCTGCGCCACCTACGGCGATCTGGACGGTGTCGCGCTTGACGAGGACACGCCCCAGACCCCGATCAACGCTTACGGCGGATCGAAACGCGCCATCGAAATGATGCTGCGCGATTATGAGAAAAGCGATGGCCTGACCTCGGTGATCTTTCGCTATTTCAACGTGGCCGGTGCCGACCCAGAGGGAGAGGTCGGCGAACAGCACGTCCCCGAAACCCATCTGATCCCGCTGATGCTGGACGCCATCGACGGCAAGCGCCCGGCGTTGACGGTGTTCGGCTCGGACTACAACACCCCCGACGGCACCTGCATCCGCGATTATGTTCACGTCTCGGATCTGGTCGACGCCCATGTGCTGGGCCTGCGCTGGCTGCGCGACGGCAAGGGGGCGCGCGTGTTCTGTCTGGGCTCTGGCAAGGGCTTTTCGGTGCGTGAGGTGATCGAGGCGTCGCGTGCCGTCACCAACCGCGACGTGCCGATCATCGAGGGTCAGCGCCGGGCCGGGGATGCGACCTCGCTGGTGTCAGGCTCGCACCGGGCGGTCAGCGAACTTGGCTGGACGCCCAGCCGGTCAACCCTGACCCAGATGATCGGCGATGCGCTGACATGGAGTCGCAAGCCAAGGTTCGAAAAGTAGCACAGCCGCAAATTTTCTGCGAAAATTCCCGCCCTCGAATTTCCTGCGAAAATTCACCCCAAACCTTACCCCTGAATTTTCGCAGAAAATTCGTCCTTCCCTGGAATTTTCGCAGAAAATTCGGAACGCCCGTCAAATCACCCGCAAATCCTGCGCCTGCATCGAAAGCCTTGCGGCATCAAAGCTGACCGGCACCTCTGCAACCAACAGCACCGGCCCATGGCCCGCCTGCGCCACCACTTCGCCATACGGATTGGCAATCACCGACAGGCCGAAATAGTCACAATCCCCCTCGACCCCGCAATAATTGGCGTAAACGATGGTCAGCCCGAAATTGGCCGCATGGGCCGGCACCGTCACCCGTGAGACGTATTCGTAGGGCGACGGGCACGCCGTAGGGCACAGAATCAGCTTGACCCCCAGCGCTGCAAGGGCTGCGATATGTGTTGCAAATTCAATGTCATAGCAGATCAGCAGCGCCGCCTTCACACCGCCAAAGTCAAACACCGCATAGGCATCGCCCGGCGCAAACAGCCGCTTTTCCCTTGGGCCGAACAGTTGCACCTTGCGGTAGTGTGCCAATTCCTCGCCCTCGGCACTGAACGCCACGGCAGAGTTGTACAGCCTCTCACCGTCCCGCTCTGCATAACCCACAACAATCCCGCAACCTGCCGCCATCGCCATCGCTGACAGGCGCGCATGCCACGCCCCGCCGCGCATCTGCGCCACCTCAACCAAACCATCCTGATTGTAGCCCGGCAGGTACAATTCCGGTGCGACCAGCACCTTGGCCCCCATCGCCGCGGCCCCGCGCATCGCCTGACCCAACGCGGAAAACGCCGCACTGATGTTGCATTCCGGTGAGGGGCCCTGCCACAGGGCGATGCGGTATGTCTGTTCCATCCCCCCACAAAACCAGAGCGCGCCGCCCCGCGCAAGCATTCCGTTCGCCGCCAAAATAGCCATACTGTGTCAAGGCAGCCCCCGGGTTTGCAGACCAGACCACGCCCAACCCCGAACCTGACAAAGGCGCACATGGACAAGTTCGGCCCGGAACGCATGTTCCTGACGGTGATCGAAACCGGCAGCTTTGCCGCCGCCGCCGCACGCCTTGGCACAGGCTCTGGCCAGGCCTCAAAACTGGTGGCGCGGCTTGAGGCTGATCTGGGCGTCAAACTGCTGAACCGCACCACCCGCGCTGTGTCGGTGACAGAGGCGGGTCAGGCCTACGCCGCCCGCCTGCGCGCCCTGATAGAGGCCTGGGACGATCTGGATGTTGAGGTGCAAAACGCCGCCATCGCGCCAAAAGGCTTGATCCGCCTGACCGCCCCTTTGTCGTTCGGCACGATCCGCCTTGCCCCTCTGCTCGCCCGTTTTGCCGCCGAATACCCTGAAATTGCGCTGGAAGTCCATTTTTCCGACCGTATCGTGAACCTTGTGGAAGAGGGTTTTGACGCTGCCATCCGGGTCGGCCAGCCAACGGACGCCACCCTGACCGGGCGCAAGCTTTGCACGGCGCGTGTGCTGGTTCTGGCCTCTCCGGCCTATCTGGCCAGCCGCACCACACCGCACATCCCCGCCGATCTGGCCAACCACACCTGCATCATCGACCTGAACTTCCGCGATCCGCACCGCTGGCCCTTTGGCGACCAAAAGGTCACGGTGGCTGGCCGTCTGGCGTTTTCTAACGCAACCGCCTGTCTGGCGGCTGCTGAGGCGGGTCTGGGCATCGCCGCAATTCCCGATTTTGTGGCCGAAACCAGTCTGGCCCATGGCCGCGTCGTTGAACTGCTGCAAACCTTTCAGGACACCCCGATGGGGGTTTACGTGCTGTATCCTTCGGGTCGCTATCTGCCTGCCAAACTGCGGGTGCTGGTCGATTTCATGGCGCGCATCTTCAAGGAACCCCTTCCAAAACGGACGGAATAACCTTCCATCGGCCCTCATTGCTTCTGGCACGGAAAGCCCCCATCTGTGACCCATCGCAATTCCCAAAGGGGCCACCATATGACCACTGCAACCACCACCAGCTTTTCGGCCGACCGTTCGAGTGACCTTGCCGCCACCCTGCTGCGCGTGACCAACGGCGCGCTTTTCCTTGTGCACGGGTCGATCAAGCTGTTCATCTTTACCCCGGCCGGCACGGCAGGCTATTTCCAGTCCATCGGCCTGCCCGGCTTTCTGGCCTATATCACCATCGCAATTGAACTGTTCGGCGGGCTGGCCCTGTTGGCTGGCTTCAAGGTCCGCGCCGTGTCGCTGGTGATGATCCCGGTTCTGCTGGGTGCGGCCTATTTCGGCCATGGCGGCAACGGCTTTACCTTTTCCAACGCCAATGGCGGCTGGGAATATCCGGTGTTCTGGGCCATCGTGATGGGCGTGCAATCCCTGCTTGGGGCTGGTGCCTACTCTGCCGACAACCGTTAAACCTTAACGGGGCGGTACGTAACAGACCTCCGCCCCAACAGGAGACCACAATGTCCACCGCCTCTGCCCCGGTTGAAATCGCCTCCATCGCGCTGACCGTCCATGACCTGCCCAAAGTCGCTGCCTTTTACGAACAGCTTTTGGGCCTGCACCGCCTGTCAAGCGACAGCGCCACCGTGCGGCTGGGTCTGGGAAACGACGTTCTGATCAACCTGCACGCCGACAAAACCGCCCGCGCCAGCACCCGCCAAGAGGCTGGCCTGTTTCACACAGCCTTCCTGATGCCATCGCGGGCTGCCCTTGGGTCGTGGCTGATCCACAGTGCCGACGCGAAAATTCAGCTGCACGGGGCGTCTGATCATCTGGTCTCCGAAGCGATCTACCTCGCCGACCCCGAAGGCAACGGGATAGAGGTCTACGCCGACCGACCGCGCCTGACGTGGTACAACCCCGACGGCAGCATCAAGATGGCGACAGAGGCGCTTGATCTGAACGACCTCGCCCGCGCAGCCAAGGCCCCCTATGCCGACGCGCCGGATGGTCTGACCATCGGTCACGTCCACCTGCAAGTCGGCAACGTGCCAGAGGCTGAAAAGTTCTACCGCGATATCATCGGGATGCCCGTCACCTCGCACTACCCCGGTGCTGCGTTTTACGGATCGGGCGGCTATCACCACCACATCGCGACCAACACCTGGAACAGCCGCAACGCCAAAGCCCGCAGTTTTCCGTCGACCGGTCTTGCGGCCCTGACCCTGCGCGCCGACGCCCCGGACTATCAGGCGATCGTCAAACGCGGCGGTTCGGACGTGCTTGCCGACCCATGGGGCACCCCGATCCATCTGGTGCAGAAATAACCGCGCCGCTCTGAACCCCAACGCAGGCCAAACACCAAACCTTGGCCTGCGCAACCCATCCGCCCAAAACCGCTACCGCCCCGCGGCAATCATCCGCTGCAATTCGGCAAACGGCACCGGTTTTGAAAACAAAAAGCCCTGATATTCATCGCACAGACTGTCCGCCAGCCATTGCCGCTGGGGTTCGGTTTCGACCCCCTCTGCCACGATGCGCGCCCCGAATGCGCGGGCGATCGTCATCACACCGGTCACCAACAGCTTGAAATCCTTGTGCGCCACCAAGGTCCGGTCAATCTTGATGCACGAAATCGGATAGCGCGTCAGGCTGGCAAGGTTGGAATAGGCCGTGCCAAAATCATCAATCGCCAGCTTGTAACCAAGGTCCGAGATTTGGCGCAGCACCCGCTCCAGCCGCCGGTCGGTGTCAACAAGCACGTTCTCGGTGATCTCCAGTTCAATATCGCCCTTGTCTTGCAGGATCGTCGGGCGCACCTGCCGCAGCAGCGCCAGAAACGACGGATCGGCGAATTGCTTGGGCGACACGTTGACCGACAAGTTGATATCGCAGCCCGATTGCCGCAGCAGGCCCAGATGGCGCACCGCCTCGCGCATCACCCAGCGTCCGATAGAGGCGATGCGCCCGGTCGCCTCGGCAATCGGAATGAACTCATCGGGCAGAACCAGCGACCCGGTGAGAGAGTTCAGCCGGATCAACGCCTCTGCCGCGACGATCTTGCCGGTCAGGAATGACACACGCGGCTGATAGAACAATTCCAGCCGGTTGCGCGTCAACGCCTCGCGCAGTTCGGTGTCGACCAGCAGGAAACGGTGGCTGCGGTCCGCCATCTCGGTGCGAAAACTGCGCACCGTGTTGCCGCCCGCGCCCTTGGCGTCAAACAGCGCCAGATCGGCCTTGCGCAGCAGATCGTCGAACGTGGTCTGGCCCGGTTCGGCCATGCTGACCCCGATGCTGGCCGACACGCTCAGGTCATTGTTGTCAATCAGCATCGGGCGGCGCAATTCCTTCAGGATCGCCACACCGGCGCGGATAAAGGCGCGTTCGCCCTCTGGTGCTGACAACAAACAACAGAATTCATCGCCCCCCAACCGCGACAGCAGCGCCGTTTCGGGCAAAACGGCGGCCAGACGGGCGCTGATTTCCTGCAACAGGATATCACCCGCCGCATGACCCAGCGTGTCGTTGACGAACTTGAACCGGTCAATGTCCAACAGCAGCAAGGCCGCCACATGGCCCTGCGCTGCGGCCCGCGCAATGAAATCGGCGGCAGAGCTGGCCAGATAAGTCCGGTTGCGCAACCCGGTCAGCGAATCCTGCGTGGCCAATGTTGCCAATTCCCGCTTTGCCGCCTCTTGTTCGGTGACATCCACCTCGGTGATCAGGAAATTCCGCACACCTTCAATCGGGTCATAGCTTTCACGCACCTCGACCGCGTGCATCCTGATCCCGCGTGAGGTGGAGACCTCGCTTAAATAGCTCCCCTCGGCCAGACTGTCCGGCGCTTCGGCGAAAATCGCCAAAAGGTCAAAGTTGCGAAAACGTTTGGGTGAGGATTGCTCTGGTTCGGGAAAGGCGCGGCGGGCGGCGGGGTTGGCATAGGTGCACAGGCCCTGCGCCGAATAGGTCGTCACCATCACCGCCGTATACAACAACGCCTGAGAGCTTTTCAAAAGCGACCTATCGTCCGGCACAATGGCCTGCGCCTCGCACAGCATTGCCATCCGGCCATCGCCCATCAGACAGCCGCGAAACCGGCACAAAAGCGAACGCGGTGTGCCATTCGGAAAGATCGTCCAGTGTTCATCGAACCACGTGCCGGCCCAGAATTCCTGCTGATATTGCAGCAACCGGCTGCGCACCGTGGACGACATGTCATCCCCCATCTGCCGTTCTTGCAAAGCGGGCAAAGAGGGCGCAACCCAGACCGCCAACGCAGGCGCATTGGCCCAGACCACCCTTGAATGGTCGATGTCAAACACCCAGACCGGAAACCGGCTGCTGACAAAAGCGTCCATCTGATCCAGGGTGATATGGGGCCGCTTCGGCTTTATCGCCGCCAAATCCTGACTGTTCAAATCCTCTGAAATGGCCAAGGGACTAAGCCTGTGGTTGTTGCGATCACTCGTTAAAGGCGCGATACGCGAAAACATGCACCCTTTCGATCACGAATGCGAGTGTTTCTTGTGAAATGCGAATACCATCCTGCATCTTAGGGTTGATTAAGAACCACGGCCGTCCCCGCAGTCTGGTGGCACAACTGTGCATTTACACCAGCCGCCCGCTGACACAGATTGCCGCCATTCCCTTTGCAGGAGCGTGCCATGACCGAGGTTTTCATTTGCGACTACATCCGCACCCCCATCGGGCGCTTTGGCGGTGCGCTGTCGTCCGTCCGCACCGATGATCTGGCCGCAATTCCGCTGAAAGCTTTGCTAGCCCGCCATCCGGGTCTGGACTGGCAGGCCGTCGATGACGTCATACTCGGTTGCGCCAATCAGGCGGGTGAGGACAACCGAAACGTCGCCCGCATGGCCCTGCTGCTGGCCGGTCTGCCCGCGTCAGTCAGCGGCACCACCGTCAACCGGCTGTGTGGGTCGGGCATGGATGCCGTGCTGATCGCCGCCCGTCAGATCAAGGCGGGTGAGGCTGATCTGATCGTCGCAGGTGGGTTGAAAGCATGTCGCGCGCGCCGTTCGTGATGCCCAAAGCCGAAACCGCGTTTTCCCGAGCCGCCGAAATTCACGATACAACCATCGGCTGGCGCCTCATCAACCCCCTGATGCGGGCTGAGTTTGGTGTCGATTCGATGCCCGAAACCGCCGAGAATGTCGCGACAGACTACGCGGTCAGTCGCCCCGATCAGGACGCTTTCGCGCTGCGCAGCCAGACTAATACGCTGAATGCCCAGTCCAATGGCCGCCTGTCGCGCGAAATCACCCCGGTATTGATCCCGCAACGCAAGGGCGACCCGCTCAGGATCGACAAAGACGAACACCCCCGCGCCACGACGACAGAGGCTTTGGCACGCCTGCCCACCCCGTTCCGTCAGGGCGGTTCGGTCACCGCAGGCAACGCATCCGGCATCAATGACGGTGCCACCGCCCTCATCATAGCCTCTGCTGCCGCCATTCACCGCCACAACCTGACCCCGCTCGCCCGCGTCCTTGGGGGGGCGACCGCAGGCGTGGCCCCCCGCATCATCGGGATTGGCCCCGCCCCTGCCGCACAAAAACTGTTGGCCCGGCTTGGCCTGCACCAAACCGATTTTGACGTGATTGAGCTAAACGAGGCGTTCGCCGCCCAAGGCCTAGCCACCCTGCGTCAGTTGGGCATCGCCGACGACGACCCACGGGTCAACCCGAACGGCGGTGCTATCGCATTGGGCCATCCGCTTGGCATGACCGGCGCGCGCATCACCGGCACCGCAGCGCTGGAACTGGCGCAAACCACCGCCCGCCGCGCCCTGTCGATGATGTGCATCGGCGTCGGGCAAGGCATCGCCCTGGCACTGGAGCGTGCCTGATACGCCCCGCACCACAGCCCGCCCAACCGCGTGCGGGCTGTGAAATTTCATCCGCAAATCCTTAACAAAACCCTAATAGATTTTCGAAAAACATTATATATCAGGCACTTCAAAACCATAACACGTGTGTTATCCCGTGATATCCCCATTGCCAGACCAGCCCCAATCGGCCACTGTTCCCCCATGCAAACGATCATCCCAGAACCGCTGACTGCCGAATCCTTCGCCCCGTTCGGCGACGTTCTGGACGCGACCGGCGACTTCCGGCTGATCAACGCAGGCCTCTGCCAACGCCATCACGACCGCGCCCGGATCGACACGGGCGCAGACGCCCGCACCGGCATTTCGATCTTCAGGGCCACCGCCAGAGCCTTGCCCTACAGCTTTGATCTGATCGAACGTCACCCCGAAGGCTCGCAAGCGTTTCTGCCGATGACCGAACATCCCTTTCTCGTGATCGTCGCCGAAAGCCCGCAGACCACCCCCCGCGCTTTCCTGACCAACGGCTCGCAGGGCATAAACCTGCACCGCGGCGTCTGGCACGGCGTTCTGACCCCGCTGCACGACCCCGGCCTGTTCGCCGTCGTCGACCGGATCGGCACCAGCGCCAATCTGGAAGAGCATCGCTACGACACCCCCTTCACCGTCATTCGGCAAGATTAGGAAGCGCCGCCGGGCAAAGCCGTTTCAAACCGCAAACCCCGAGCCGATCCGGCGGCAAATCCCAGCCAATCGTCGGCCAGATAAGCGGCCTTGCCCGCGTCGCCTTTTAAATGCAGGTCCAGAAATGCGGTGATGAAATGCTGGGCGATGTTGTTCATCCGCACCGTATCCCACACCGCGTCGGCATAATGTTCAAACGGCGTAAAGGGCAGCCACGGCACCGGCGTCCAGCTTTCCAGTGGCGCGGGGATCGGGGCGGCGGCATTGTGGCCCGCCCCCTCAAACGTCAAAAGGTGGCGCGTGACGCCCACCGCCTCGTGAAATATCAGCCGCATGCCCGTTTCATAGCCTGACACATCATCCCGGCTGCCGGCCAAAATCAGCGCGGGCACCGCCAGGCCCGCCATCCCCGCCGCATCCCAGACACCGCGCTGCCGACCCCAAGGCCCGATCGGCACGATGGCCTTCAGGCGCGGATCGGCCACCGCATTGCAATGCCGCGCCAGCCAAGGCCCGACCGTACCACCCCGTTCCATCGTGAGCGCAGCCTGCGACACCGAAGCACCGCCCGACACCAGCGCGCCATACCCCCCCATAGAATACCCGATGATCGCAGCGGCAGAGGCGCCCAATGCGTCGATCACAAAGCCGGTATCCAGCGGACGGTTGACCAAAGTTGACCCAAACGCCTGCCCGCCCAGATAGGCCGGATCGCCGTAGGTGCTGTCCGGATGATCAATACTGGCAACGAGATAGCCTTTTGAGGCGAGATTCTCACCCAGATGGCTCATCAGCATCCGGTTTCCGGGAAAGCCGTGCGACAGGATCACCAGCGGGTAATCGCCCGCAAGCGCCACCGCGTCCCGGCTGGCACTGCCAAACAGATGCACCACTGTCCGCCCGTCGCGGCACAAAGTGACATACTCGGTGCCCTTGGAGGAGCGAGCCATCGCAGGATACCAAACCTCAACCGCCAGCTTGCGGTCACCCAGAACCCGCGCTCCCGAAAGCTGCGCCATCACATCCACCTGCCCTGAATTGACCAATTCCAGCGTTTTGACGCCGACCGTGTACGGCCCGACCTGCGCAAGGTCCGGCGCATCCGGGCGGATCAGGTCGATGCGGTTGTCATGATGGGCTTGCATGGTCAGGCTCCTGTGCGTTGCAGATCCTTAAAGCTGCCGCTGCGAAGGTCCAGCCCGATTAAGCGAAAATCGAGCCTGGACACCGCTTTCCAGCCCGAACATCAGAACCCAATTGGCACCGCAATATCCAGCCCGCACACCCCTCTTCAACGCGCACCGCAAAATCCCTGCCGCGCTTCAAGACCCGAATACCCACCCACCGCGCCAAATGAAAAAGGGGCGGCCCAACGGCCACCCCTTTCCAAACCTCTGCTCCCAGACCAAAAGTCCGGGGGCGGAAAGCTTATGCCAGCGCCAGATTGATCGCCGACTCGCGGCCATCACGGCCAGCTTCGATGTCGAAGGTCACGGCTTGGCCATCGGCCAGCTGACGGATGCCAGCACGTTCCATAGCGGTAATATGGACGAACACGTCCTTCTTTCCGCCTTCCGGAGCGATAAAGCCGAAACCTTTAGTTGCGTTGAACCATTTCACGGTGCCCTTGGCCATCGTGTGTACTCCTGTTTAGCTGCCATCCGCAGGAATGCGATGGCCCGGCGCAGTCACGTCAAGATCGAAAGCTGCAGCCGTAGCCAGACAGGGTCGATAATTAGCGGTTCGCCGGGACCTGATGCACCTTTTTCTGCACAAAAGCAACCCCCGAGGGAAAGAAACCCCAAAGGTCGGCCACACCTTGCCTTGACAATGGCCATAAAACGCCACCCCCATGCCGCCAAAAGTAAAGTCTGGTGCGGCGTGAAGGTCCTGTCCTACAACATCCAGTATGGTTTTGGCCGCGATGACCGCTATGATTTGGCCCGCAGCGCCAAAGTGGCGAAATCCGCCGACATCGCCGGTTTGCAAGAGGTTGACCGCCATTGGTCGCGCACCGGCGATGACGACCAGCCCGCCCTTCTGGCGCAAATGCTGCCCGACCACTACGCCGTCTTTGGCGCAGGCTTTGATATGGACGCCGCAACCCCCCTGAACAAAACCCGCCGCCGCCAGTTCGGCCCGATGATTCTGTCGCGCTGGCCGATTGAGTGGAGCCGCACGCATCTGCTGCCGCTGCGCCGGATGCTTGACCCGCTCAACACCCAGACCTGTGCGATTGAGGCGGTGATTGCCACCCCCAATGGCCCCCTGCGCGTCATCTGCCTGCACCTCGCCCATGTCGGTGTCGCCGAACGCCTTGCCCAGATTGACCACCTGCTGAACCTGCCCTACACATCGGGTCCGTGGAGCGGTCTGGACGATGAACCCTCTCGCAACTGGACCGAATCCCAGCCCGAACCGCCCTTTCCAGCCAGCACCCTGTGGCTTGGCGATTTCAACATGGAACCCGGTTCCGCCGAATACCACCGCCTGACCGGCCAGACCCCTTACCACCCCGGTGCGCGCTATGCCGACACGCTGGTCGATGCCGTAGCCCTGACCGACACCCGCCTGCACACCCACGAAAAGACCATCGCCGGTCAGCGCCGCCTGCGTCAGATCGACCACGCCTTCGTGACGCCAGACCTTGCCCCACGGGTCCGCAAAGCCTGGACCGACGCCACCGAAATCGCGTCAGATCATTTGCCGCTGTGGCTGGAGTTGGATTGACGCCAACCACCGCCCAAGCCAGATCATCCCCGCTTTGATCACCCTTACCCAAACCGCGACACCTGAACCGACCCCGACCGGATCGCCGCCCACCGCATCCGCTTTTGGGGCGACCTCGATTGACAGCACTCCCCGCCTTCGCCTTGATGGCGGCAAAAAGGGTCCCCATGTCCACCACCCTCGGCGCCAATCTGACCACCCCGCCCCCGGTCTTGCCGCCCGAAGACGCGTTGGCGCTGGTCCAGACCCATTGGCACCTGACCGGCCAACTCACCCCCCTGACCTCGGAGCGCGACCTCAACTACCGCCTGACCACAGCGCAGGGCCGCTATGTCGTGAAACTCGCCAACCAAGGCGAGCCTGCCAGTGTCACCCATTTCCAGACCCGCGCCCTGCTGCATCTGGAAACCAGCCCGCTGCCGGTGCCCCGCGTCACCCGCACCCCTACCGGCGCAACCGAAGTCGCCACCGCGCACGGCATCTTGCGACTGCTGACCTATCTTGAAGGCCAACCCCTTCACCTCGCACCCAAATCCAACGCCCAACGTGCCGCGATAGGCCAAACCGCAGCCCTGCTGACCCTCGGCCTGCGCGGCTTTACTGACCCGGCTGGGGGGCAGGACCTGCAATGGGACATCCGCCACGCCGCCCGCTTGCGCCCGCTTCTGCCGCACATCGCTGCCGACCTGCGCCCGCTTTGCACGGCTACCCTCGACCAGTTTGAAGCGCAGGTTCTGCCCCATCTGCCCCAGTGCCGCTGGCAAGTCGTCCACAACGACCTGAACCCGCACAACCTGCTGACCGACCCGTCCGACCCGACCCAAATCGCCGGAATCCTTGACTTTGGCGACATGGTCGAAACCCCGTTGGTCTGTGACATGGCCGTAGCCGCAAGCTATCAGGTTGACCCGGCAGCGCCGCTTGAAAGCCTGCAAGCCTTCGCCCGGGCCTATCACGCGACCCTGCCGCTGACCGCGGTGGAACAACGCCTGTTCCCGATGCTGACCGCGACCAGAATGCTGACCACCCTTGCCATCGCCTCGGCCCGCGCCGCCCGCTATCCTGACAACGCGCCCTACATCCTGCGCAACGTCCCCTCGGCCAGCGCGGGCCTGCGGGCATTGCACGGCCTTACCCTCACATCCTTGTGGAGCTGACATGATACGCGAAGACAGCCCCGATCAAGGCACCACTCAGGCCACTCCTCCGACTGCCACCCAGACCCCCGATCAAACCATGATAAACGCCTATGTCCCCGGCCAAGGCACCCTGTCACCCGAGGATCAGGCCCTGATCGCCCGCCGTCAGCGGCTGCTGGGGCCCGCTTACCGTCTGTTCTACGAAACCCCGGTCCATCTGGTGCGAGGTGAGGGGGTCTGGCTGTATGACGCCCAAGGCAAGGCTTACCTTGACTGCTATAACAACGTCGCAAGCCTTGGCCACTGCCATCCCCATGTCACCGCTGCCACCGCCGCACAGGCCAGCACCTATGCCAGCCACACCCGCTATCTGAATGAAATCGTGCTGGATTGCGCCGAAAAGCTGGTGTCGCACTTTCCGCCCGAACTCAGCCAGGTGATGTTCACCTGCACCGGGTCCGAATCGAACGATCTGGCCCTCCGCATCGCCTTTGCCCAGACCGGCGGCACTGGCGTGATCGTGACGCAAAACGCCTATCACGGCGTCACGCACACGACCGCAGGCCTGTCCCCCTCGCTCGGCCAAGGCGTCGCACTCGGTCAACACGTCCGCACCATCCCGGCCCCGGATGCAACGGAGTTGGGCGCAGACCTTGCCCAAACCTTCGCCCAACACGTCCAGACCGCCATTGACGACTTGCTGCGCCACGGCATCAAACCCGCCGTCCTGATCGTCGACACGGTGTTTTCCTCGGACGGCGTCTTCACCAACCCCGCAGGCTTTCTCAAACCCGCCGTAGAGGCGATTCACAAAGCCGGAGGCCTGTTCATCGCGGATGAGGTCCAGCCCGGCTTTGGTCGCACCGGCACCCATTGGTGGGGCTTTCAGCGCCACGGCCTGATCCCCGACATGGTCTCACTTGGAAAGCCGATGGGCAACGGCTACCCCGTCGCAGCCCTTGTCCTGCGCCCCGAGGTTCTGTCGGAATTCGGTGCCAAAGCCCGCTATTTCAACACCTTCGGCGGCAATGCTGTTGCCGCAGCCACCGCCATCGCGGTGATGGAGGTGATCGAACAAGACAGCCTTCTTGACAATGCAAGCACCGTCGGCACCCACATGGCCACAGGCCTGCGCACCTTAGCCCAACGCCACGCCCAACTTGGCCCCCTGCGCGCTGCGGGCCTGTTTCTGGGTCAGGATATCACCGAAAACGGCATGCCCGCCGCCAAAGAGGCCGCCCGCATCGTCAACGCCCTGCGCGATGCCGGCGTGTTGATCTCTGCCACCGGCCCCAAAGGCCACACCCTGAAAATCCGCCCGCCCCTGATCCTGAAACTGTCAGAGGCTGATATTTTTCTGGACCGTCTCGATCAGGCGCTGACCCGCTGATCCCTTCATTCAGGTACAAATATTCCGGGGGGTCCGGGGGGCTGGCCCCCGGCGTCACCCCTCAGCCGCCGCGCGCAACGCCCGGATGTTCACGCCATAAGGTGCGGTATTGCCTGCAGATCCGCCCTTGAAGATGCTTGACCCAGCGACCAACGCATCCGCCCCGGCCTGAACCAAGGCCCGCGCATTGGCAACCGTCACGCCGCCGTCAATCTCAATGTGCACAGTCCGTTCCCCCACCATCGACCGCAACGCCGCGATCTTGTCGATCATCGCCGGGATCAGCGTCTGGCCGCCAAACCCCGGGTTCACCGTCATCACGCACAGCATGTCGATATCGTCCAGAAGATAGGGCACCGCCTCGATCCCGCTCGCCGGATTGATCGCAAGCCCTACCTTGCAGCCCAATGCCCGCACCGTCTGCAAGGTCCGGTGCACATGCGGCCCGCTTTCCAGATGCACGGTCAGAATATCCGCCCCCGCTTTGGCAAACGCCTCCAGATAGGCATCGACAGGAGAGATCATCAGGTGCACATCCATCACCCCCTTGATATGCGGACGCAGTGCCGCACACATCGCCGGGCCAAAGGTCAGGTTCGGCACAAAATGCCCATCCATCACATCGACATGCACCCCATCGCAGCCCTCGGCCTCAATCGCCCGACACTCCGCCCCAAAGTTGGCAAAGTCGGCAGCAAGGATGGATGGGGCGATCTTGACGGCGCGGGAAAAGGTCATGGTGAACTCCTGTGACACCCCGATGTGCCGGAGCCTGCCCCCCTGGTCAAGTCCCCGCCAAATCCCAACGATATCCTAACCGGTGCAGCCCCTCGTCTGTTGTCCCTTTGGTCGCCGCCCCGTTGCATCACACCATAGCGACGTCCTGCGATATGTTCGCCGTGTTCGTATCCAGCGAATCAAGGAGCCCGGCCCTTTGGCGACCTGCAGCCTCGAAAAGGCAGCACGCGCGCCCGGCCCGCCAAAAACGACAGGCACCCCAAACGCCCCCAAACCGGCTATCTCGATCCCAATGTACCCGTACAAGCCTGATATTGCGGGCGCTTCCGGAATATGATCAAATTCCCGCAACCGGAGGGGTCCCATGCGCGTCTTCATCAACGGCTTTGGCCGCATCGGTCGTTCGGTCCTGCGGGCATGGGCGCAAAACCCTGCCCAGTGGCCGGGCCTTGAAATCGCAGGCATCAACGACATCGCGGCGGCCGAGATGTGCGCCTACCTGTTCCAGTACGATTCGGTCTTTGGCCCGTGGCGCGGCACTGTCGCCCTGACGTCAACCGCCCTGCACGTTGACGGCCACACCATCCCCCTGCACCGCACCCCCGACATATCGAACCTCGATTTGTCATCCATTGACGTCGTCCTTGAATGCACCGGTCGCGCCGACACGCTGGCTGTCGCAACCCGGGGTATCACCGCAGGTGCCACACGCATCCTGATCTCTGGCCCCGCCAATGCCGCCGAAATCACCGTCGTGCTGGGTGCCAATGACCACACCCTGACCACGCAGCGCATCGTCTCGAACGCGTCCTGCACCACCAACGCGCTGGCCCCTTTGGTCAGACTGCTGCACGAAAATTGGGGAGTCGTCACCGGGAGCATGACGACAATCCACTGCTATACCGGGTCGCAACCCACCACCGATGCGCCCGCCGCCGACTATGCCCGATCGCGCGCCGCCGCCCTGTCGATGGTCCCCACCACCACCTCTGCCCAGCGCCTGCTGGACATCGTCCTGCCCGAAATCGCTGGCCGTATCGAGGGTTCGGCGGTCCGCGTGCCCACCGCCTCGGTCTCTGCCGTTGACCTGACCGTGATGCTGCAAACCACCCCAACCGCCGCACAGGTCAACGACGCGTTGCACAGCGCCAAAGGCGTGATAGGGGCCACCGACGCCCCGCTCGTCTCGTCTGACCTGCGCGCCCGACCCGAAAGCATCGTCATGGCCACCCCCGAAACCCGCGTCACAAAAGGCGGCCTTTTGCGGGTGTTCGGCTGGTACGACAACGAATGGGGCTTTTCCAACCGGATGCTGGATGTGGCACTTCGGATGGGTTAGGGGCGCCAATTCAATGGCGGCCCTGTTCATGTGTTCCCAAATATCGCGGGGGTGCGGGGGCAGGCCGCCGCGCTGCCCTCAGACCATATGCCCGCCCCACGGCCCATGCAGCCCGGTGCCCGGCTGATCCACCCGTTCAAAGCCATGCGCGCCAAAGAAATCGCGCTGCGCCTGAATCATGTTGGCGGTCGACCGCCCGGTGCGCATCATGTCAAACCACGACAGCCCCGCCGCCAGCGCAGGCAAGGGCAAGCCATAGGCCGCACCATTTGACACCGCCGCCCGCAAACCCGGGGTGGCAGAGATCAGGTGGTCGGCAAAGAACGGTGCCAGCATCAGGCCGCGCGCCGGGTCATCCTCCAGCGCCGTCGCCATATCGTTCAGCATCGACGACCGGATGATGCAGCCCTCACGCCAGACCCTTGCAATCGCGGGCAAGGGCAGCTCCCAGCCGAATTCCTTGTTGGCCGCCACGATCAGGGCAAACCCTTGGGCATAGCACAGGATCTTGCCCGCAATCATCGCCTGCTCCAGTTGATCCACCGTCAAGGCACCCTTGGGCAACACTTGCGGCGCAGGGCCAAACACCGCCTCACCCTTGCGCCGGTCCCCCAGCAGGGCCGACACATTGCGCGCCATCACCGCCGCCTCGATCACCGGAATGGCAGAGGCCAAATTCTGCGCCTCGATCACAGTCCAGCGCCCGGTACCCTTTTGGCCCGCCTTGTCCAGTATCACGTCCAGCATCGGATGCGCGCCGTCAGTGGCCTTGGAAACCGCCGCCGAAATCTCGATCAGATAGCTTTGCAGCGGGCCCTCGTTCCAGGTGTCAAACACCGCGCCAATCTCGGGCGCGGACAGGCCCAGACCATCGCGCATCACGCCGTATATCTCGGCGATCATCTGCATGTCGGCGTATTCGATGCCGTTGTGCACCGCCTTGACGAAATGCCCCGCCCCGGCCTGCCCCATCCAGGTGGCACAGGGCGTGCCCTGATACTTGGCCGAAATCGCCTCCAGCACGGGGGCGACGCGGTCCCAGTCGGCCTTGTCACCGCCGCCCATGATCGACGGGCCATGCCGCGCCCCTTCTTCGCCGCCCGACACGCCCATGCCAAGGAAATGCGGCCCCTTGACCTTGGCCTCTTCGGCCCGCCGGTTGGTGTCGTGGAAATTCGCATTGCCCGCGTCGATGATCAGATCATCGGGGTCCAGCAAGGGCCGCAGCGCCTCGATCTGCTGATCGACCGCAGGGCCTGCGGGCACCATCAGGATGATCGCGCGCGGGCGTTCGATGGCGGCCACCAGATCGGCCAGGGTGTCGGTCGGAATGATGTTGTCCGACAAGACCCCGGCATTGGCCTTGAACGCGTGCGTCACCGCTGTGGTGCGGTTCCACACAGCAATCGCAAAGCCCTTTTCGGCGATGTTAAGCGCAAGCATCGCGCCCATGGTTCCAAGGCCTATCAAGCCGATATGTGCGGTCATGGTTGCTGAACTCCATTGCGGTTAAGCGCCAGCATGTAAAGGCTGGTTGTGGCGGTGATGTAAAGGTGATGCTTGGCGCGGCCACCAAAGCAGAGATTCGAGACGATTTCCGGCACCAGAACCTTGCCCAGCAAAGTGCCATCCGGGGCTATGCAATGCACCCCGTCGCGGGCCGAGGACCAGATGTTGCCGTCACTGTCCGCCCGGAACCCGTCCGCCACGCCGGGGCTGATCGCATGAAACACCCGACCGCCCGCAGGCCTGCCCGACGCCATGTCAAACACCCGGATATGGGTCGGATCAGACTGCCCCATCCGCCCGGTATCGGCGACATAAAGCAGGCTTTCATCGGGCGAAAAACACAACCCGTTCGGGCAGTTGAAATCCGTCAGCACCGCCTCGATGCCGCCATCCGGGTCAACGCGGTACACGTTGCACGGCAATTCCTGTTCCGCCTTGAAGCCTTCATAATCCGACCCGATCCCGTAATGCGGATCGGTGAACCAGATCGAGCCATCCGATTTCACCACCACATCATTCGGAGAGTTCAGACGCTTGCCCTGAAACCCATCCGCAATCACAGTGATTGACCCATCCCATTCGGTGCGCGTCACCCGCCGCGTGCCATGTTCGCACGACACCAGCCGCCCGCCCCTGTCGCGTGTGTGGCCGTTCGAGTAATTCGACGGGGCGCGATAGGTTGAAATCCCGCTCTCGGGCGTCCAGCGCATGATCTTGTTGTTGGGAATATCGCTGAACAAAAGGCAGCCCGCATCGCCCATCCACACCGGCCCCTCAACCCAGTCAAAGCCGGTGGCAAGCCGCTTCAAGGGCGCGTTGAACATGACATAGCTGCCAAAACGCGGATCATGGCTTTCATAGAACGACATCGACTCTCCCATACGGCGGTGCTGGCCCAAGTTTGCGCTAACCTACGCCCGCCCCGCAGGATCGGCAATCTGCGCCGCACCGCGTCTGTCATGTCGTCAGAACAGCGCCGCATTCCACCACAGATGCACGCCAATCGCCGCCGCATAGCCCAAGGCCACCGCCCACGCCCAGCGCAGATGCGCCATGAACGTATAGGTCCCGCGCGCCTGCCCCATCAGCGCCACCCCGGCAGCCGACCCGATCGACAGGATCGACCCGCCCACCCCGCAGGTCAGCGTGATCAGCAGCCACTGTCCCGGGCTCATCACCGGGTCCATCGTCAGGACGGCAAACATCAGGGGAATGTTGTCAACCACCGCCGACAAGGCCCCCACGATAACGTTGGCAGGCAACGGCCCCATGCCTGCGTAAAGCGCCTGTGACGCCAGGGCCAGATAGCCCAGCACGCCCAGTCCCCCGACCGCAAAGATGATGCCAAAGAAAAACAACAGCGTGTCCCATTCGACCTTTTGCACCTGCGCAAAGCTGTCCAGCACCATATCCTCGTCGCCGCGCCGCCCGCCCCGCAGGCTTAGCGCATAGGCAAACAGTTGCAGATACCCCAGGCCCAGCATCATCCCCAACGCGGGCGGCAGCCCAAGGTAGTTCTTGAACCCGACCGAGGTGGCAATCGTCACCGCAAACAGCGCCACCACGCCCCACATCCCCGGCTTGGCCTGCACGCGCTCTTCAACCGCAGCGGGCCGCCCCTTGGGCACCGAGAAATACAGGCAGGCCGCGGGCACCAGCCAGTTCACGACGGAAGGCACGAACAGATCAAAGAACTCAAAGAACTCCAGCTTGCCCTTCTGCCAGACCATCAGCGTGGTGATATCGCCAAACGGGCTGAATGCCCCCCCGGCGTTTGATGCGACAACGACCGAAATGCACGACAAGACCGCAAACTTCGGGTTGTCGCGCCCCAAGGCCAGCACCACAGCGCCCATCACCAAAGCCGTGGTCAGGTTGTCCAGCACCGCCGACATAAAGAACGACAGCACCCCGGT
Organism: Rhodobacterales bacterium; assembly: GCA_038231775.1. Lineage (GTDB taxonomy): Bacteria > Pseudomonadota > Alphaproteobacteria > Rhodobacterales > Rhodobacteraceae > Stagnihabitans. The sequence goes on from JBBRKS010000015.1 coordinate 34,951, forward strand.
CACCAGGAACAACTGCCGATAGCTTAGGCCCAGCCGCACCATCGCCCCGCGCAACACCTCAAACGCGCGGCGCTCTTCAAGCGTGTTCACGTAGGTCACCGCGACCAGCAGGAACAAGAACAACTCGCCGTATTCCTCGATCACATGCAGCGCTGCCGCATGGGCGACCTCTGCCTGCCCTGCCGCTGCAAAGGCCACCCCGATCAGCCCCCAGATCAGCCCCGCCGCCATCAGAACCGGCTTGGATTTCGCCATCCCTGTGACATCTTCCAGGATCACCAGCACATAAGCGCCGACGAAAATCGCGATGGCGGCGAAACCCGCCCAATGCCCCGTCATATCCAAGCCGCAGCTCCCTTTTTATTGACCTTTTGGTAAAATATTACCGCATGGCCGCACACCATACCTTGCCAGCACGCCGCCCGCCATGCAAACTGCGCCCACCCTGCGGAGGCCAAGATGCAGACGCTCACCCCCGAAGCCACGCTGACTGCTCAACAGACGGGCCACCAACTGCCCCAGCTTGCCCATGCGCGCAACCCCGGCATGGCGCTGGATCTGGATTGGGTGGCATCGGTGCAGGCCAACACCTCTGCGATTGAACGCCGGTGTGCCAGCCTTGGCGGCCGCCGCAGCGTCAAGAAAGACTATCAGGCGGCTTGGCTGCTGAAAGCCGTCTCGCTGATCGACCTGACCACGCTGTCCGGCGATGACACGGCTGGCCGCGTCCAGCGCCTGTGCGCCAAAGCCCGCCAACCGGTCAAGGCAGAGACGTTGGCGGCCCTTGGCCTGCCCGACCTTAAGGTCGGCGCGGTTTGCGTCTATCACGACATGGTCGAAACGGCAGTGCAGGCGCTTGAAGGGTCAGACATCCCGGTCGCCGCCGTATCGACCGGCTTTCCCGCCGGCCTGTCACCCTTCCCGTTGCGCATCGCCGAAATCGGCTATTCGGTGAAAGCCGGCGCCAAGGAAATCGACATTGTGATCTCGCGCCGCCACGTCCTGACGCAAAACTGGCAGGCGCTGTACGACGAAACCCGTGAGATGCGCGCCGCCTGTGGACAGGCGCACATGAAAGCCATCCTTGCCACCGGCGAACTTGGCACCCTGCGCAACGTCGGCAAAGCTTCGCTGGTCTGCATGATGGCCGGTGCCGATTTCATCAAAACCTCCACCGGTAAAGAGACGGTCAACGCCACCCTGCCCGTCACCCTGACAATGCTGCGCGCCATCCGTGACTATGACACCCGCACCGGCTTCAAGGTCGGCTACAAACCCGCTGGCGGCATTTCAAAGGCCAAAGACGCGCTGGTCTATCTGTCGCTGCTGAAAGACGAACTCGGCCTTCCGTGGCTGCAACCCGACCTGTTCCGCTTCGGCGCGTCCTCCCTTCTGGGCGATATCGAACGCCAGCTGGAACACCATCTGACCGGCCGTTACTCTGCCGCCAACCGCCACGCGATGGCCTGAAGATGCTCCTGGCCCCACCGTCGCAGGGGTGCTGCCCCTCGGGCATAGCTCTCACCGCAGAGTATTTGGACCAATGTGAAATCGCCTTTCATTGTGGCAAAAGTAATCCCGCCGGAGGCGCACCTGCCCCCCAGTTTGACCTGAAGCCCTCTTGAGCCGGAGCAAGCCCATGACCATCCGCGATATCTTCGACTCCATGTCCTACGGCCCGGCCCCCGAATCCAATGCCGAGGCGCTGGCATGGCTGGCCAGACACCAACGCTTCGGCCACTGGATCGACGGTGCTTTCACCAAGCCTGGCCAGACCTTCGCCACCCGCAACCCCACCACCGGGGATATTCTGGCAGAGGTGACGCAAGCCAGCACAGCCGACCTTGACGCCGCCGTGAAAGCCGCCCGCCGCGCCCAGCCCGGTTGGGCCAAACTGTCAGGCCACCAACGCGCCAAGACCCTGTACGCGCTGGCCCGTCTCGTGCAAAAACACGCCCGCCTGCTTGCCGTCCTTGAAACCATGGACAACGGCAAACCGATCCGCGAGGCGCGCGACATCGACATTCCGTTGGTCGCCCGCCATTTCTACTACCATGCGGGCCTTGCCCAACTGCTGCCCTCTGAACAGCCCGACCTTGAACCCTTGGGGGTTTGCGGTGCGATCATCCCGTGGAACTTTCCGCTTCTGATGCTGGCGTGGAAAGTCGCCCCTGCATTGGCCGCTGGCAACACGATCATCCTCAAACCAGCCGAATACACCCCCCTCACCGCCCTATTGTTCGCCGAACTCAGCCGCGAGGCTGGCCTGCCCAAAGGTGTCCTCAACATCCTGACCGGCGACGGCGACACCGGGGCAGCCCTTGTCGCCCATCCGGGTGTCGATAAAATCGCTTTCACCGGATCAACCGCCGTGGGCCGCAAAATCCGTGAGGCGACGGCGGGCACCGGTAAGGCCCTTACCCTCGAACTTGGCGGAAAATCGCCCTATATCGTGTTTGACGACGCCGATCTGGACTCGGCGGTTGAAGGCTTGGTCGATGCCATCTGGTTCAATCAGGGTCAGGTCTGCTGCGCGGGCTCGCGCCTTTTGGTGCAGGAAGGGGTCGCTGACCGCTTCCACGCCAAACTGAAACGCCGGATGGATGGGTTGCGTCTGGGTGACCCGTTGGACAAATCCATCGACGTCGGGGCCATCATTGACCCGGTGCAACTGGCCACAATCACCGCGTTGGTTGACGCCTGCAAAGACGGCGAAATCTACCGCGCCGCAACACCGGTGCCCACCGGCTGCTACTACCCGCCAACCCTGATCACCGGCCTGTCCGCTGCCTCCCCCCTAATGCAAGAGGAAATCTTCGGCCCGGTTCTGGTGTCGATGACCTTCCGGACCCCCACCGAAGCGGTCGAGCTTGCCAACAACACCCGCTACGGGCTGGCCGCCAGCATTTGGACCGAAAACCTCAACCTCGCCCTCGACATGGCCCCCAAGATCAAAGCCGGGGTGGTCTGGGTCAACGCCACCAACCTGTTTGACGCCGCTGCAGGCTTTGGCGGCGTGCGCGAGTCTGGCTTCGGGCGCGAAGGCGGCTGGGAGGGGTTGCTGGCCTACCTCAAACCCGCCCACAAAGTCAAAGCGCTTGCCCAGATCAAACCCCTTCAAGAACCCGATGACCTTCAGGTCGAGGGCCTTGACAGAACCGCCAAACTCTTCATCGGCGGCAAGCAGGCCCGCCCCGACGGCGGCTATTCCCGCGCCATCGTCTCTGCCAAAGGCAAGCTTCTGGGTCAGGTCGGCATCGGCAACCGCAAAGACATCCGCAATGCGGTTGAGGCCGCCCACGCCGCCAAAGGCTGGGGCACCGCCACCGCCCACAACCGCGCGCAAATCCTGTTCTATATCGCCGAAAACCTGTCGGCCCGCGCCGCCGAGTTTGCCCAGCGCCTGAAAGACCTGACCGGAAAATCCGGCGACGCCGAGGTCGAGGCTGCCATTCAGCGCCTGTTCACCTATGCCGCATGGGCCGACAAATACGAAGGTGCCGCCAAACCCGTCCCGATGCGCGGCATTGCCCTTGCGATGAACGAACCGGTCGGCGTGATCGGTGCCATCTGCCCGGATGAGGCCCCGCTTCTGGGCTTTGTCTCGCTGATGGCCCCGGCCATCGCGATGGGCAACACCACCGTCCTGATTCCGTCCGAGGCGGCCCCCCTTGCCGCGACCGATTTCTATCAGGTTCTTGAAACCTCTGACTTGCCCGCAGGTGTGGTCAACATCGTCACCGGCTGTCATGCCGACCTTGCCAAACCCCTTGCCGGTCACATGGATATCGACGCGGTGTGGTCGTTTTCGTCCACCCCCCTGTCGACCTTGATAGAGAAAGAATCCGCGTCAAACCTCAAACGCAGCTGGGTCAACCACGCCAAAGCCCGCGACTGGTTCGGGGCCGAAGGCGAAGGGCGCACCTTCCTGCGCCACGCCACCGCGATCAAGACAATCTGGGTGCCCTACGGCGAATAGAATTTCGCCGGGCCCAAACCCAAAACCACCTCGCGCTGGCCCATAGCTTGGGGCACGTTCCCCTGACCCCAAATCACAGGGCGGCTTTCGCCTAGCCCCCAACCAAAGCCTCGCTTTTCCTTGACCCAAAGCGTGGGTCATACGATGGTGCATCAGCATTTTCATATCATTTCGACCTGATGGGGTTCTCATGCCGCCTTTCGCACGCTTTCTGACCGCCGCTGTTGTCGTTTCGGTTCAATCTGTCTGGGGCCAAACCCTGTGGGCCGATGTGACCCCCGAACAGGTCTGGCAAGGCTGGCAGGACGCATCCAAGGCGCAGGGCCAGACCGTCACCACCGCCAGCGAAAAGCGCGAAGGCGACACGCTGACCGTAACCGGCATCACCATGACGACGGATTCGGATGGGGGCAAAGGGTCGGTCACGCTTGGCAAGGTCCAGTTTCAGGACAAGGGCGACGGCACCGTGGCGATCATCCTGCCCGAAAGCTATCCGGTCCAGATGACCCTGCCGCCGCCGAAAGACAAACCTGACGAAAAGCCAACCGACCTGACCCTGACCATCCTGATGCCGGGGGCTGACATCGTGGCCAGCGGTGTGCCCCTGTCCATCAGCTACCAGACCACTCTGCCCCGGCTAGAGATTGCGGCAGAGGTCAGGTCAGGCGACACCACGACCAAATCCGGCGCGACAATCCTTGCCAAACTGACCGACGTTTCGGCCCACTACCTGATCGAAGGTGCCGAGGCTGGCCAGAACATGGTTGAAGATTTTTCCGCCAAAACCGTCAGCCTGACCGCCAAGGTTACCGCAGACACGGCCGATTCCGGGGCTGACGTCACCCTGTCGCTGTCTGACATCGGCGGCAAAGCCGAACTGACTGGCGTGCCGACAAGCGGGATGGACGATTTCAATGCGGCCCTGCAGCAGGGTCTGGCATTGAACTTTTCAACACATTACGGCGCAGGCGCGCTGAATGTCGCTGGCACAGATGGCACCAAACCGATCACCTTCGCGGGCACGCTGGGCAGCGGCGGCTTTGCCATGACGCTGGATGCCGCAGCGCTTCATATGGATGGCAGCAACACAGCCCTTGCGCTGACTGTTACGGGCACAGACCCGGCGACAGAGACCGCGTTTACCTTTGCAGGTTCCCTCGCCGATTTTGCCAGCAAACTGGTTATTTCCGGGGCAGACTTGACCGATACCGCAGATTTCCCGGCAGCCCTGAAAGCCGGTCTTAAAATGTCTGGCAATGCCGGCGTCGGGGCCACCTCGGTCGATTTCGCCAGCGCCACCCAACCGCCCACCAAACTTAAAGCGTCCCTCGCCAGTGCCAGTACCGATTTTGCGATCGATGCGGGACGCATCGCCTACAACCTTGGCACCAAGGCCGTGTCGGTCACCCTGTCTGCCCCCGAAATTCCGGTGCCAGAGGCAAATGCCAGCCTTGGCGAACTGGCCGTTGCCATCGACATACCGGTTGCCAAATCTGACACTTCTGCCCCGTTCACCTATGTGACCAAGATCATCGACCTGAACCCGTCAGAAACGCTCTGGGCCTTGGCCGACCCGACCAAGGCTTTGTCGCATCAGCCGATCAGCCTGATCCTCGACACCAAGGGTCAGGCCACCATCACCCGCGACATGATGCAGGATGCAGCCGCCCTGGAAAGCGGGTCCGACCAGTCGCCGGGCCAGTTGAACGCGCTGGACCTGACCAACCTGAACCTCAAGGCCGGGGGGGCCGAAGTCGCCGCACAAGGCGCTTTTACCTTCGACAATTCCGACCTGACCACCTTCAGCGGCATGCCCGCCCCGACTGGCAAGGTTGACATCAAGGCCGTCGGCGTCAACGCGCTGATTGATACACTGGTCAAGATGGGTCTGGTGCCGCAGGATCAGGCGCTGCAGGGCCGCATGATGCTGTCAATGTTCGCCAACACCTCGGCCACGGCGGACGAGATGACCTCGACACTAGAGTTCAAGGACAAGCATTTCTTCGCCAACGGCCAGCAACTTCAATAAGTTTACCAATCGGCAGGGCCGCACCGCCAAACGGTGCGGCCCTTTGCCTTGTCTGCCCTGCCGCTTTCACCCATATCTGGTGCAAAGGGGACCCTGTTATGCCACATGATCTGAACCACCTGACCCAAGCCCTGCTGGCCGCCGCGAAAACTGCCGGGGCCGACAACGCGGATGCGCTGGCCGTATCAGGCCAATCGCTGTCCATCGACATCCGGCAGGGCAAACTGGAACAAGCCGAACGCGCCGAAGGGGTCGAGGTTGGCCTGCGCGTGATGATCGGCCACCGTCAGGCCTGTGTCTCCGCCTCTGACATATCGCCCGCCACACTGTCACGCCTTGCCGAACGCGCCGTAGCAATGGCCCGTGAAGCGCCCGAGGATGAAACCGTCGGTCTCGCCAACGCCGACCAACTGGCGCAAAACTGGAATGTGACAGCGCTGGACTTGTGCGACACCTCCAGCGAACCCTCTGCCAAAACCCTTGAATCCGACGCCCGCCGGGCAGAGGCGGCAGCCCTGACCTCAACCGGCATCACGCAGGTTGAAGCGTCATCGTCATGGTCACGTCAGGGCATGCATCTGGCAGCCAGCAACGGCTTTTCCGGCGGCTACGAACGCTCCTCGCATTCCGTGTCTGCTGTCGCCTTCACCGGCTCCGGCACGGGGATGGAACGGGACTGGGCCGCCGAGGGCCGCATTTACGCCGCCGACATGCCCGACGCCGAAAGCATCGGCCACCGCGCCGCCGAACGCACGTTGTTGCGCGCAGGGTCAGTCAAACCACCAACCGGTGCCTTCCCGGTGCTGTTTGACGAACGCATCGCCAGTTCCATCGTCGGCCATATCCTGATGGCAGTGAACGGCGCGTCCATCGTGCGCGGCACCTCGTGGGCACGTGACAAGCTGGGCCAGCAGATCCTGCCCAAAGGCATGTCGCTGACCGAAAACCCGCACCGCCCGCGCGTCTCCGGCTCACGCCCGTTTGACGGTGAGGGGTTGCCCACCAAACCCCGCGCCATCATTCAGGACGGTGTGCTGATGGGCTGGACGCTTGACCTTGCCAACGCCCGCAAACTGGGCCTGCAATCGACCGGCAACGCCGCACGCGGCACCGGGTCACCGCCCTCACCGTCAACCACCAACATCGACCTGACCCAAGGCAGTGCGACCCGCGCCGACCTCCTGCAGCACATGGGCACCGGCCTTTTGGTCACCTCGCTGATCGGGTCCACCATCAACCCGACCACTGGCGATTATTCGCGTGGCGCTTCGGGATTTTGGGTGGAAGGCGGGCAGATCAGATACCCGGTCAACGAATGCACCATCGCCGGGAATCTTTTGGACATGCTGATGCGCCTGACCCCGGCCAACGACGCGCAGGCGCACTATTCCACCCGCGTGCCAAGCCTGTTGATCGAAGGGCTGATGCTTGCCGGCGCGTGACCTTGCCCTGCTGACAGAGGCGGCAAAACTGGCAGGCACCATCGCCCTGCGCCATTGGCGCAACACGCCGCAGGTCTGGGAAAAGCCCGACGGTCAGGGCCCGGTCTCTGCCGCCGATCTTGCGGTGAATGTGGCGCTGGAGGCGCATCTGCGCGCCGCCCGCCCCGCCTACGGCTGGCTGTCCGAAGAATCGCCCGACAGCCCCGCCCGCCTGTCCACAAGTGCGCAGTTCATCATCGACCCGATTGACGGCACCCGCAGCTTTCTGCAAGGCGACAGCGCGTTTTCCCACGCTTTGGCCGTGGCACAAGACGGCCAGATCACCGCCGGGGTCGTCTACCTGCCCGCCCAGGACAAACTGTATGCTGCAACGTTTGATGGCCCGGCCACTTTGAACGGCAGCGAAATCCACGTCAGCGCCTGCCACTCCGCAGCCGGGGCCACGGCCCTGACCGGCAAGGCCACCCTTGCAGCCGAACACTGGCCCGGCGGCGTACCTGCCTTGCAACGCCACTTCCGCGCCTCGATGGCGTGGCGGTTGTGCCTGGTGGCAGAGGGGGCGTTTGACACCATGCTGACCTTGCATCCGGCGTGGGAGTGGGACATCGCCGCAGGCACCCTGATCGCCGCCCGCGCGGGCGCATCCGTCAGCGACCGCCACGGCAAACCCCTGCGCTTCAACGCGCCCGACCCGCGCACCGCCGGCGTGATCGTGGCCCCGCCCGCTTTGCACGCCGACCTGATCGCCCGCCTGATCCCTTGACAGCAGCGGACCCAACAATTTTCGTCGAAAATTCTTGGCCGACCCCGCGCCACAACCTTCCCCAACAAAAAAGGCGCGGAATGACCCGCGCCCCTTTGCCACTATATCAGAACCTCAGACCTTGGGCTTGCGCGGTGGCACAAAGCGGCGCGAGGTATCGCCCGCATCAACACGCGGCCCGGCAGGCTTGGCATAAGACTTGGGCGCATCACCCGAAGCATGGGTTTTGTAACCGCCAGCCCGGGCAGGCTTGTCACCATACGACTTCGCCGGACCCCGGTCGCCACCCTCAACCCGTGGACGCGGCTCATAGGCACGCGGCTTGCCTTCGCCAGCCCCAGCATAGCCCGAACTGCGCGGCGCATCCCCCGCAGCGTGGCTTTTGGTACCACCAGCACGGGCCGGACCACCCTCTGCCCCGCCTTGCGACTTGTAACCAGCCGAGCGCGGCCTGAAGCCTTCCTTGGCCTCGCCGTACGGCTTGCGCGGCGCGCCGGAATAGGACTTGGTCTTGTCGTAAGGCTTGGCATCCCCTTCGGCACGGCGGACATAAGGCTTGGCACCGTATGCCGCACGTGGAGCCTCTTTCGGCGCACCGTCCGTTGGCAGCGGAGTCCAGGTCTTGCCCTGCCCCTCACCGGTCGGACGTTCAGCCCGTTCGGCATAGGCGGGCTTGGCATAAGCAGGCTTTGCCCCATAAGCCGGTTTCGCCCCATAAGCCGGTTTCGCACCATAAGCAGGTTTGGCCCCATAGGCGGGTTTGTCGCCATAAGCAGGCTTTGCCCCATAAGCCGGGCGGTCCGAGGCGGGCTTGCTGTAGGCCGGTTTTTCGTAAGCGGGCCGGTCGGCAGCGTGCCGGTCATAGGCGGGCTTTTCATAAGCTGGCCGGTCTGAGGCAGGCTTGTCATAGGCCTTGCGCGGAGCCTTGTCATAGGTCTTGGCGGCGTCTTTCGGATAGCCGGTCCGGGCAGCATCCTGCACCTTTTTCGACTTGTCCTCGGCCGTCCAGCGCGGTTTTGCCGGGGCAGCTTCGGCGGTCAGATCGGCAACCGGCGCATCGGCAGCACCCTCTTCGACAACCCGGGCAGGCTTGGCCGAGACATAGGCGGGCTTTTCAGCATAAGCGGGTTTTTCATACGCAGGCTTGTCCGAAACAGGCTTGTCCGCATAGGTCGACTTCTCTGCATAGGCAGGCTTTTCACGCACCACACGCGGCGCACGAACAGCATATTCCGACGTCTCAGCCCGTGGTGCACGTTCCGCCCGCTCTGGCCGCACGGTCGAGGTGCTGCGCGGCTTGTCCAGATCAGCCGGTGCCACGTCCAGCTTGGTCATCGCAAGGTCACGGTCAATCTGCGTCACCGCCTCAAACTTGCCAGCCAGGGTCGAAAGGATCTGCACATAGGTCCGGTCGGTCTGCACGCGGATCGCCCCGATGCCGTCCTTGGTGATGCCCGCCGCGTCACAGATTTTCGGCAACAGCCAGCGCGCCTCGGCCCGGTCCTGATGCCCGACGGGCAGTTCAAACCAGACCGAAGGCCCGAATTCCGCCCGGTCGCGGGGCGTATAAGGCGCAGGCGGTGCCAGATCAGCCGACAAAACCTCTGGTGCCGAACGCCCTTCCCGCCACAGGCGGATGAAGGCGGCGGCGACATGATCGGCACCGTAGGTGTCAATCAGACCCTGCGCCAGTTCAGCCTCGTCGCCCGGCGCAATCGACAGCGCAGGATGCTCCAGCAGACGTTGATCATCGCGGGTCTGGACATCATCCGCCGACGGCGGCTTGATCCATTCGGCCACGACCTTGGCGCCTTGCAGCAGACGCTGCGCCTTTTTGAACTCCGCCGGGGCGACGATCAGGGCAGAGATGCCCTTTTTGCCAGCACGGCCCGTGCGGCCCGACCGGTGCAGCAGGGTTTCCGACGAACCGGGCAGATCGGCATGGATCACCAGCTCCAACCCCGGCAAGTCAATGCCCCGGGCGGCCACATCGGTCGCCACACACACCCGTGCGCGGCCATCGCGCAACGCTTGCAGCGCATGGGTCCGCTCGGTCTGCGACAATTCCCCCGACAACGCCACGGCAGAAAGCCCCCGGTTGGTCATGCGCGCAAACAGGTGGTTCACATTGGCCCGCGTCTTGCAGAACACGATCGAGGCACGCGCCTCGTGGTACCGCAGCAGGTTGAAGATCGCATGTTCGCGGTCACGCACCGCAACAGAGATGCCTTGGTATTCAATATCCGCGTGCTGGGTCTTTTCCGACTTAACTTCAATGCGCAGCGCGTTTTGCTGATAGGTGCGCGCCAGCGCCTCAATCTCACGCGGGACGGTGGCCGAAAACATCAGCGTGCGGCGTTCGGCCGGGCAAGCGCCCAGAATGAACGCCAGATCTTCCTCAAACCCCAGATCCAGCATCTCATCCGCTTCGTCCAGAACGACGGCGCTGATCTGCTCCAGCTTCAAGGACCCGCGCTCGATATGGTCGCGCAGACGGCCCGGTGTTCCGACCACGACATGAACACCGCGGTCCAGCACGCGCTTTTCGGTGCGGTAATCCATGCCGCCGACGCAGGTTGCGATCTTGGCATTGGCCTTTTCGTACAGCCATTCAAACTCACGCGCGACTTGCAACGCCAGTTCGCGTGTCGGTGCGATGATCAGC
>JBBRKS010000016.1:0-42014 GCA_038231775.1 Rhodobacterales bacterium
CCTCAAGCCCCCAGATCATCAGGAACAAAGTGCCGCGCCCGTCAGGAACGTCGCGAAAGTCCTTGATCTCATTGATGGATTTGACCTTTTCGTCGGTCAGCAATCCTTTCAGCCGTTCGCGCGCGCCGTCGGAATAGGACGCAATCACCACCTGGCTCTCTTGAAGTGATTTGCGAATATGATCGGCCAAGGCCCCGAAAAGACTGACGTTTTCCTGTTGGCGTTCTGGGGCAAAACTGCGCCCGATGCGGCCTTGGGCATCCAGCACGCCGGGACCGGGCGCTTGTGACAGGGGCGACAGTTGCACAACCCGGTGCGACGCCAGCGCCGCCTCCCAAGCCCCATCGTCCAGATACAGCAGGCCCGGAGCGCTTGGCTTATAGACCGTGTCCAGCCGCCCCTTGGCCGTCATCGCCTCGTGCCGGGAGTCGTACTGGTCTTCGATCCCCTCCCACCGCGACAACCGGGCAGCGGTGACCTGATCATCCACCATCACAGAGGCGTCCGGCAAATAGTCAAACAGCGTCTCAAGCCGGGCGTGAAAGAACGGCAGCCAGTGTTCCATGCCCTGATGTTTGCGCCCGGCACTGACCGCCTCGTACAGCGGGTCTTCCGACCCACCTGCACCAAACTCAACCCGGTAATTCTGGCGAAACCGGGCGATTGCCGCCTCATCCAGCAGCACCTCTGACATCGGCGCAAACTCGACCGAGGACAGCTTTTGCGTGGTGCGTTGGGTGGCCGGGTCAAAGCGGCGGATGCCGTCCAACTGGTCACCGAAGAAATCCAGCCGCACCGGCCCACCGCGACCGGGCGGAAAGATATCGACGATGCCGCCGCGCAGGGCATAATCGCCGGGTTCGGCGACGGTAGAGACCGGGGTAAACCCCATATTGGCCAGGAACCGCTTCAGCCGCGCCTCATCCACCCGGTCGCCCACCTTGGCGGCAAAAGAGGCGGTTTCCAGCACAGCCCGCGCAGGGATGCGCTGGGTCGCCGCATTCAGCGTGGTCAAAAGCACAAATGGCCCGGCAAGACCTGACGCCAAGGCCGCCAGCGTCGCCATCCGGCGCGCACCAATCTCAGGATTGGGCGACACCCTGTCATAGGGCAGGCAATCCCAGGCCGGAAACTCCAGCACAACGGCCCCCGGCGCCATCACGGCCAATGCGGCCCGCATCGCCTCCATTCGGCGGTCGTCGCGGGCGACATGGATCACGGGCTTGCCCTTGGCAAGTTCGCGGGCCAGCAGCCGGGCGTCATACCCTTCAGGCGCGCCCCCCAGAAGAATGCGGTCGGCCATCTTTTACCTTGGCATGATGAATTGAATGTTGACGTACATGCCGTACAGCGAGGTGACAAAGATCGCCAGCATCCCCAGAAACTGCACCGACAGCCGGTGCCAGAACAGGCGGCGGAACAGGGCATCACCCTGCCCCTCACCCGCCTCGATCTTGATGGCCGCACGCAAGGACAGATAGCCCAGCACGCACAACGGCACGAACAGGAACAGCACGGCCTGCGCAAAGTCTGATCCGTAGCCAAAGCCCAAAAGCACCAGTGTGGTCAGCACAAAGCACACGAACCCGACAAGCCACGGCCCCCGGTTGCGCGAAAAGTACAGCATCCGGGTGGTGTTGATCCGCACGATGGTTTCAAGGTCGCCCAATGCCTGACCGCCCTCGCGCCGCGCCCGCGCCACCATGTCATAGGGCACGCCCAGCACCCAATGGCTGGCACTGGACCAGATCACGCACAGCGCAATCCAGTACCACAGGTTTGAAAAGCTGCGCAGGTCGATCAGCTCGACCATCATCTTGTACAAGCTCACCGTAGGGTTCCCTTACAGGCCTTGAGTGCCGGGCTATTCCATGTCAGGCAAGGGCCCAACCTGCAAGCCGTTTTGTCGAGGCCCCGATGCGTCCGATCTCTGCCCCCCATCCCGAAGCCCGCTTTCGCCGCCTGCGGTCGTCGCCCTCACTTAGGGCGTTGTCGCAGGAAAACACCCTTTCGGTGAATGATCTGATCTGGCCGGTGTTTGTCTGTGACGGTGAGGGGGTCACGCAAACCATATCGTCAATGCCAGGCGTGCTGCGCCGCTCTGTCGATCTGCTCGTGAAAGCCGCAGAAGAGGCCGCATCCCTGGGCATCCCCGCCATCTGCATTTTCCCCTACACGCGTCCAGAGGTTAAAACCGACGGTTGTGAAGAGGCGTGGAACCCCGACAACCTGACCAACCGCGCCATCCGTGCCATCAAGGCCGCGGTGCCCGAAATCGCCATCATGACCGATGTGGCGCTGGATCCCTACAATGCCAACGGCCACGACGGTCTGGTACGGGGCGGCATGATCCTGAACGACGAATCCGTCGCCTGCCTTGTGAAAATGGCGCTGGCGCAGGCCGAAAGTGGTGCTGATATCATCGGCCCGTCCGACATGATGGATGGCCGCATCGGTGCCCTGCGCCGTGCGTTAGAGGCTGCGGGTCATCACAACGTCGCCATCCTGTCCTATGCCGCCAAGTACGCCAGCGCGTTTTACGGCCCGTTCCGCGATGCGGTCGGCGCTTCGGGTGCGCTGAAGGGTGACAAGAAAACCTACCAGATGAACCCCGCCAACTCGGATGAGGCTTTGCGACTGGTCGAACGCGATCTGATGCAGGGCGCCGATATGGTGATGATCAAACCCGGCATGCCCTATCTCGACATCTGCCGCCGCGTCAAAGACACGTTTGGTGCGCCGACCTACGCCTACCAAGTCTCAGGCGAGTACGCGATGATCAAGGCCGCCGCCCTGAACGGCTGGATTGACGGCGACAAGGCGATGCTGGAAAGCCTGATGGCGTTCCGCCGCGCCGGGTGTGACGGTGTCCTGACCTACTTCGCCATCGATGCCGCCAAAGCGATCCGCGCCGGCAAAGCCTGACACCGCAACGCCGTCGCTCCCTCCGTCTCTTGTGATTTCATCCAGGCGAAAATAATCCCGCCGGAGGCTCAGGCCAGCCCCACCCGCATCGGCGACCCTTTGCTACCCCGTACCCTGCCACTTGGCGGACTCCCGCAATCCTGCTATTGTAACTCCCAAGGGCCACAGAGCCCGCAAAACGAGCAGCGAGGCGACGATATGCCACTTTCCCGGCGGAATTTCGTGATGTTTGGCGCGTCGGCCCTTGGGCTTTCGGCGTGCGATGGGGCGATTTTGGGCAACGGGATTGGCTCGAACGCCAGCCAGACCATTGATGCACGGGTCGATGCGACGCGTGACTATCTGTTCAACCGCTATCCTGGCACCCAAAGTCTGACGCAAACCGCCAAGGGTGTCTTGTACATGCCGTTGGTGACAGAGGTTGGCTTTGGCATCGGCGGCGCTTATGGGCGCGGTGCGCTGCGGATCAACAACGTCACGGTGGATTATTATTCGGCCACCTCTGCCTCGATCGGCTTTCAGATTGGCGCGCAGCAATACGCCCATGCGATCTTTTTTCTGACCGAGGATTCCTTGCAGAATTTCCGCACCTCGAACGGCTGGGTGGCGGGCGCTGGGGTCGAATATGCGACCCCCGAACAGGGCGCGTCGATTGGCAAGGACACCACGGAACTTGACCCGGTCGTCGCCTTGATCTTCGGCCAGCAGGGCCTGATCGCCGGGGCCACCCTGCAAGGTGTGAAATACAGCCGCATCATACCGTAATCTGGGCGTAAGACCGGCCGCATGACGGCAAACACCAATGAAATAGGGCCAGGGTTTCCCCCGGCCCTTTTTCGTTGAAAGACCTGAAAGATCAGGCCTGAACCATCTTCGCCACTTCCGCCGCGAAGTCTTCTTTCTCTTTCTCGATGCCTTCGCCGACCGACACGCGGGCATAGCCGGTGATCTCGACCCCAGCGTCCTTGGCGGCTTGTCCAACCGTCACGTCCGGGTTGACCACGAACTGCTGACCCAGCAGGGTGTTTTCCGCCAGAAAGCGCTTCATGCGGCCCGGGATGATGTTGTTGTGGATCACGGCATCGGGCTTGGGCTTGGCGGAGGCGGCGTTTTCTTCCATCGCCTTGGCGGTCTGCACAGCCAACTCACGCTCCAGCACCGCCGGATCAAGCGAGGCTTCTGACAAAGCAAGGGGAGAGGTTGCCGCGATGTGCATCGCAAACTGCTTGCCAATCGCCTGTGCCGCCTCTGCCGGGCCGTTCAGTGCGACCAGAACACCGATCTTGCCCATGCCTTCGGTCGCGGCGTTGTGAACGTAAGAAACCACCGTGTCGCCCTCCAGCACATGCATCCGGCGCAGGGTCATGTTCTCGCCGATCCGCGCGATGGCAGCGCCGATCACCGTTTCAATCGGCTCGCCGTTCAGATGCGAGGCTTTCAGAACCTCGATGCTGGCCCCGGTCTGCAACGCCACCTTGGTCACTTCGCGCACCAGGCTTTGGAAGTCGACGTTCTTGGCGACAAAGTCGGTTTCCGAGTTGATCTCGACAGCCACGCCGCGCCCGTTGTTGACGGCCACGCCGACCAGACCCTCGGCAGCCACGCGGTCCGCCTTTTTGGCGGCCTTGGCCAGACCCTTGGTGCGCAGCCAATCGACCGCCGCCTCCATGTTGCCATCGGTTTCGACAAGCGCCTTCTTGGCGTCCATCATGCCTGCGCCGGTCGATTCGCGCAGTTCTTTCACCATTTGTGCGGTGACGGTCATGCTAAGTCTCCACTGTTCTGAAAATGGCAGCAGGCGGGACATTACCCCCCGCCCGATACCAGATTTATGAAGCTGGCCCGGCCTTGCGCCGGACCAAAGGATCAGGCCAGAAAAATCAGGCCTCTACGGCTTCTTCAACCGGCGCGTCTTCCAACGCCCCAAGGTCAACACCGGCAGCCCCCATCTGGGCGGTCATACCGTCCAGCGCGGCCCGGCTGACCAGATCGCAGTACAACGCGATGGCGCGTGAAGCGTCGTCGTTGCCCGGGATGACATAGTCGATGTCCTTGGGCGAGCAGTTGGAATCCACGATGCCCACAACCGGAATCCCCAGCTTTTTGGCTTCGGTGATCGCAAGCGCCTCTTTGCCAACGTCAATCACGAACAACAGGTCCGGCGTGCCGCCCATCTCACGGATACCGCCAAGCGAGGCTTGCAGCTTGCCCTGCTCGCGTTCCATGCCAAGACGCTCTTTCTTGGTCAGACCCTCGGCCCCACCAGCCAGAATCTCGTCCAGCGCCTTCAGGCGGGCAATCGAGTTCTGGATGGTTTTCCAGTTGGTCAGCGTGCCGCCCAGCCAACGGTGGTTCATGTAATACTGCGCGCACTTTTCAGCCGATTCAGAGATCGACTTTTGCGCCTGACGTTTGGTGCCGACGAACAGGATTCGGCCGCCCTTGGCTACGGTGTCGCGCACAACCTTCAGCGCCGTGTCCAGCAGGGGCACGGTCTGGGTCAGGTCAAGAATGTGAATGCCGTTGCGGTCGCCGTAGATGTAATCGCCCATGCGGGGATTCCAGCGGGCGGTCTGGTGACCGTAGTGAACGCCAGCTTCCAAGAGCTGACGCATGGAGAACTCGGGAAGAGCCATGTGCTATCCTTTTCCGGTTTGAACCTTGATGAGGCCGTCTTTAGGGTTTCCCCCAACCGGCGGACCAAACGGGATTTCTCCCCGCATGGCCCAAGCCTCACCTGTGAAGTGCGCCTCCTTTACCCGCACCAGCGCCGCCATGCAAGGGCAAGGGTCAGCGCCAAGCCGGGCAAATCGCCCCAAATCTGGCCATTTGACCGCCTTTATCGCCGCAAGTCCGGTCGCAACGCCGATACCCGCCGATGCCACTGCCACAGGCAGCGCGATCTGCCCCTTGCACTCCCCCCACCCGATAGGCGATGAAACCGCGCATGACACCGGATATTCTCTGCGTAGGCTCTGTCCTGTGGGACATCATCGGGCGCACCCATGTGGCGCTTGCGGTGGGCGGTGACGTGCCCGGGCGCATCACGCGGTTGCCCGGCGGGGTGGCGTTGAACATCGCCATGACACTGGCCCGCTTTGGCCTGCGCCCTGCCCTGCTGACCGCAATAGGCCGTGACACCGAGGGCGACGATCTGATCGTGGCCTGCACAAGGATGGGTCTGGACACCGGGGCAGTTTACCGCTCTGACGACCTTCCGACCGACATCTACATGGCGGTTGAGGGCGCGCAGGGCCTGATCGCCGCCATTGCCGACGCCCATTCGTTAGAGGCTGCGGGGGCCAAGATCCTGCGGCCCTTGTCAGACGGCACCCTTGGCTCTGCCGCCAATCCGTGGTCGGGGATGATCGCCCTTGACGGCAACCTGACCGAAGCGTTGCTGGCCGATATCGCAGCCTCACCCCTGTTTGCCCGCGCCGATCTGCGGCTGGCGCCGGCCTCACCCGGTAAGGCCGAACGGTTGACCCCATTGCTGCGCCACCCCGGCGCCACTCTGTATGCAAATCTGGACGAGGCGCGCACCTTGTCGGGCAACCATGCCCCGACGTCCGCACAGGCGGCAGAGGCGCTGTTGGCCCGGGGTGCAAACCGCGTGCTGGTCACCGATGGCGCACGCCCCTGTGCCGAAGGGCGCGCCGGACAGGGTGTCATCACAGCCGCCCCGCCGCAGGTCATGGTCAACCGCATCACCGGCGCGGGCGACACCTTCATGGCCGCCCATATCGTCGCCGAACGGCACGGGGCTGACCGGAACGCAGCCCTGAACGCCTCGCTGAGCGCCGCCGCCGACTATGTCTCAAAAGAGGTGGGCCAATGACCCTGACCGCAGTTCTGACCTTCGCCCCCGAAGTGGCCGACGCTTTCGCGACGGGCCGCCCGGTTGTGGCGCTGGAATCCACCATCATCACGCACGGGATGCCGTGGCCGCAGAACGTTGAAACCGCCCGCGCGGTTGAGGCTGAGGTGCGCGCCGCAGGGGCAGTGCCCGCCACCCTCGCCATCCTGTCGGGCCGCATCCATATCGGCCTGACCGATGACCAGTTGCAGACCCTCGGTCAGGCGAAAGACGTGATGAAAGTCTCTCGCGCAGACCTTGCGGCTTGTGTGGCGATGGGCCGCACCGGGGCCACCACGGTCGCAGCCACCATGATCTGCGCCCATCTCGCTGGGATTGAGGTTTTTGCCACTGGTGGTGTCGGCGGCGTGCACCGGGGCGCTGAAACCTCGTTCGACGTCTCGGCTGATTTGTCCGAATTCGCGCTGACGCCGGTGACAGTCGTGGCAGCCGGGGCCAAAGCCATCCTCGACCTGCCCAAAACGCTTGAGGTGCTTGAGACGTGCGGCGTGCCGGTCATCGCCTACGGTCAGGACGATTTCCCCGCCTTCTGGTCGCGGTCGTCCGGCCTGAAAGCGCCGTTGCGGATGGACACCGCCGCCCAGATCGCCGCCGCGCACCGGATGCGCCGCACGTTAGGGCTGTCCGGTGGCCAACTGATCGCCAACCCGATCCCGGTTGCGGCTGAAATCCCGCGTAAGGTGATCGGCCCGGTGATCGAACACGCCCTGCAAGACGCCGCTGCCCAGGGCATCGCCGCCAAAGCCGTCACCCCGTTCCTGCTGCAACGGATATTTGAACTGACCAAAGGCCGTTCGCTGACCGCAAACATCGCACTGGTGAAAAACAACGCCCGCCTCGCTGCAGCCATCGCGGTGGCCCTTGCAAAACTGCCCAAACCTTAAGCGCGCAAACGCCCCGCCCCGGCGCTGCAGCCGCCCGAGCGGATACGGGCTGACCCACCCGGAAACAGTCAGCCTATTCATAGCGCCACAAACTTGCGCCAAAGCCAAGCGCGACCAAGGAGGCGTCATGAAATCTCCCCTCGCACTCCAGCGCAAAAGCCTGCTCGCCAGCCTGCGCTCCAGCTTTTGGTCGTGCTGCCGATTGCGCTGACGATCTACCTGATCTGGGCGGTGATCGGTTACCTCGACGGCTGGATGCTGCCCCTGATCCCCGAGGCGTACCACCCGCAAGAACTGATGGAGCATGTCTTCGGTCCCGGCCACAGCTTTCCGGTGCGCGGCGTCGGGGTCGTGGTGTTTCTGGTTTACACGACCTTGGTCAGCTGGGTCGTCAAGGGCCTGATCGGGCGCACCGTGCTGATGCGGCTTGACCGGCTGGTCGACCGAATGCCCGTGGTCCGCTCCCTGTACTCTGCCCTGAAACAGGTGGCAGAGACGGTGTTCAACAAATCCGAATCCTCGTTGGACAAGGCCTGCCTCGTGGAATTCCCCCGCCCCGGCGTGTGGATACTGGGCCTCGTCTCGTCACGCCCCAAGGGCGAGATCGCCACCAAACTGGGACCCGAGGTGATCGCCGTTTTCATCGGCCTGACCCCCTTCACCTCTGGCTTTGTCGTGTTCGTGCCAAAAGCCGATATCATCCCGCTCGACATGCTGCCCGAAGACGCCACCAAACTGGTCGCCTCCGGTGGTCTCGTCTATCCGGTGCCCAAAGACAGCCCGCAACCCCAAGTCTGACGCCGCACCAAACACGCAGCCCTCCCCTAAACTTGATTTGCTCTTTACCCAAATACTCCCGTAGCGGGAGCGACGTCCAAGCCGGTTGGCGGCACGCCAGAGGCGAGAAAAAAGGAATGCGCGGCACGCGCTCTGTTTGCTTCAACAGCCCCACCCGGAACCAACGCGGCCCGCCTGCGCCATGACCACGTCCGCCAGCCATAAAAAAAACGCCGGCGCGAAGCCGGCGTTAAGTCGTTGAGGCAGGTTTCATACAGGCAAGAAACCTATCGAGCAGTGCCACCGTTATAGCCCCGTTGCCCGCACCCTTCAAGCTAAACGTTTGAAATGGCGCTCAAGCCACCGTAGGGTCGCCACAATCGCCTGCGCCCCGAAGGATTGTTGCCAATGCGTGTCACACTTGCCCAAGCTTTCAAGGCTGCCGTTCACGCCCTTGCCCTTGCAGCCCTGACCCAGACCGCGTTTGCCGAACCACGCCCCTCCATCGCTATGTACGGCGACCCGGTTTTGCCACCGGATTTTGTGTCCCTGCCGCAAGCCAACCCCAATGCACCCAAAGGCGGCCAGGTCACATTCGGTGTGCCGGGCAGCTTTGATTCGCTTAACCCCTTCATCACCAAAGGCTCTGCCCCGGGTTCGGTATCCCCCCTTACGGTAGAGACACTTATGGGCCGGTCTTACGACGAACCCTTCACGCTGTATGGCCTGCTGGCCGAATCAATTGATACCGATGCCGCGCGCTCTTACGTCGAATTCACCCTGCGCCCGGCGGCCCGATTCTCGGACGGCACTCCGGTCACGGTTGAGGATGTGTTGTGGTCTGTGCAGACCTTGGGCGAACAGGGCAGCCTGCGCTACGCCGCGACCTGGCAGAAAATCGCCACCGCCACCCAGACCGGCCCGCGCTCTGTCCGCTTCACCTTCACCGAGCCTGACCGCGAGATGCCGCTGATCATGGGCCTGCGCCCGATCCTTGAAAAAAAGCAATGGGCGGGCCGCGACTTCACCGCCTCAAGCCTTGATCCGGTCATAGGCTCTGGTCCTTATGTGGTGGACAAGGTCGATACCGGCGCCTCGATCACCTACAAACGCAACCCCGACTGGTGGGGCAAAGACCTGCCGTTCAACGCCGGTCTGTGGAATTTTGACAGCCTCAAATACCTGTACTTCGCCGACCCGACCGTGATGATCGAGGCGCTGAAATCCGGCGATATCGACGTTTACCGCGAAACCAACGGGTCCAAATGGGCGACGACTTACGACTTTCCCGCCGTGCAATCGGGTGAGGTGGTCAAGGAAGACATCGGCCACCAACGCCCCTCCGGCATTGACGGGCTGGTGTTCAACACGCGCAAACCGATCTTTGCCGATTGGCGCGTGCGCGAGGCGCTGACCGATGCCTTCAACTTTGAACTGATCAACCAGACCCTGAACGCAGGCACAAACCCCCGGATTCAAAGCTATTTCGACAATTCCGAACTGTCGGGCCATGTTGCCGATCCGGCAAGCGCTGCGGTCGCAGCCCTTCTTGCCCCCTATAAGGACGCCCTGCTGCCCGGCGCGCTGGACGGCTATGCCCAACCGGTGTCAGACGGGTCAGAAGCCAACCGCGCCAACCTGCGCAAGGCGACCAAGCTGCTGGAACAGGCGGGCTGGACGATTCAGGACGGCACCCTGAAAAACGCCGCAGGCAACCCTTTCACCTTCGAGATTTTGCTGGCCAACGGTGAGGCTGACACGATCGCCGCCGTGAACATCTATATCGAGGCGCTGAAAAAACTGGGCATCGTGGCCACCGTGCAGACCGTCGATTCCGCACAGTACAAGGAACGCACCAACAGCTATAACTTTGACATGACCCACTACACTCGGGTGCTGTCGCTTAGCCCGGGCAATGAACAGACCTATTACTGGGGCTCTGACGGGGTCACCAAAGAGGGCACGTTCAACTGGATGGGCGTCGCCTCTCCGGCCATAGACGGGCTGATCAAAACCATGGTCAGTTCAACAAACCGCGAGGATTTCGTCGTGGCCGTGCAAGCGCTTGACCGCGTGCTGACGACGGGTCGATATGTGATACCGTTCTGGTATGCGAACGTCAGCCATATGGCGCACAAGAAAGAGCTGAAACATCCGGATTATGTGGCCGTCTACGGCGACTCGCTGGGCTTCATGCCGGATGTGTGGTGGTATCAGAAATAACCCTGAAAGAATGAGGCAGAAAATGAAGAAGCTGTTGATATTGGCGGTTCTGGCGGCCCTGGCAGGGTGCAACACTGTCGCAGGCGTAGGCCAGGACATCACGACAAGCGCCCATCAGGTGTCGGGCGCATTGGCCAGCTAAGGTCTGCGTCGGGCCAAGGTCGGCATCGGGGAGAGAAACACTCCCCGACGCGCCCTTTGGGATATTCTGCGATGAAAGATTTGCGGGGGGGAAAGCCTTGATTGTAAAAGTTAAAAAAACCTGAATTTATTTTCGAAAATCTATACTTATCAAAGACTTACTCCTGATAACACGCGTGTTATCACGCGATTTTAAACGCGAAATCGTTTGAACCCGCAAAAATTTTCTATGCCAGACCCTAAGCCAGCGAAGTGACCCACAAGATCGTGGCATCCTCTTCCGACAGGCTCAGAACATTGTGGCCCATCGTCGCATCATAATAGGCACTGTCGCCGCGGCGCAGGTCAACCGGCTCGTAGAACTCGGTGTAAAGGCGGACGACCCCGGTCAGAACGTACAGAAATTCCTCGCCCTCATGGCGGACCCAGCCGTCAAAATCCTCCATCTGCCGGGCGCGGATCGTGGCGCGGTAGGGCAGCATCTGCTTGCGCGACAAGCCTCCGGCGAGGAGTTCATGTTCATAAGTCGTCGTCACATGCGCCTGCCCGGTGCCAAACTTGGTCACCGCCATGCGGCCGGAAACCTGGGCTTTTGCGGCCGGCGTGAACAGCTGCGGGACGGTGATTTTCAACCCCTCGGCCAGCTTTCGAACCGCATCGTAGGTTGGCGACATCTGGCCGTTTTCGATCTTGGACAGGGTGGACCGGGCAAGCCCCGCCTGCGTGGCCGCCTGATCCAAGGTCCAGCCCTTGGCCTTGCGAAGCTCTCGCACGCGGTGGCCCAGATTCAGGGGTTCGGGTGGCGGTTCGGCAAGGCTTTCAGCCCCGGCGTCGCGGGCAATGCGGATCAGGCGTTTGGGATCGGCGTTGGTCATCGCCCCCCATACCGCCTGCCGCACTGCATCGCAACTGGCACGCCACCCCGCCTTTTTGCACCGTTAGCGCAAAACCAAGGTTGTCAGACTGAACCAGCCGTTTGATAAGGAAGCTGCAACTCACCCCGAGGAGACCCCGATGCGCACCAGCCGGATTGTTCAAAAGATCCTGTCCCATTACGAAGGCGAAAATCCGGGGGTGAAAACCAACCTCGCCCGCATTCTGTCGGAGGGCAAGCTGGGCGGCACCGGCAAGGTGATCATCCTGCCGGTCGATCAGGGGTTTGAACACGGGCCGGCGCGGTCGTTTGCGGTCAACCCGGCGGCCTATGATCCGCATTATCATTACCAGATCGCAGTCGATGCCGGGCTGTCGGCCTATGCCGCCCCGATAGGCCCGCTTGAGGCGGGGGCGGATACGTTTGCCGGGCAGATCCCGACGATTCTGAAGGTGAACTCTGCCAATTCGCTGCTGCCTTCGGTGGCACCGAAAACCCAGGCCATCACAGCCTCGGTTTCCGATGCGCTGCGGTTGGGATGTTCGGCGATTGGCTTCACGATATATCCGGGGTCGTCGCAAAGCCTGTCGATGTTTGCGGATATCGCGGAAATGCGGCGCGAGGCGGCGTCAAAGGGTGTGGCGACAATCATCTGGTCCTATCCGCGCGGCGAGGATCTGGACAAGGATGCCGAGACGGCGGTCGATGTGACGGCCTATGCAGCACATATCGCGGCCCTGTTGGGGGCGCATATCATCAAGGTCAAACTCTCGACCAGCCATCTGAGCCAGCCCGAGGCGAAAAAGGCGTTTGAGGCCGCGCATGTGCCGGTGGCGACCCAAGCTGACCGGGTGCGCGAATGTGTGCGGTCGGTGCTGAACGGTCGGCGGATCATCGTGTTTTCGGGCGGGGCGGCCAAGGGCACGAACTCGGTTCTGGACGATGCGCGGGCCATTCGGGACGGCGGCGGCAACGGGTCGATCATCGGGCGAAACTGCTTCCAAAGGCCGCGTGAAGAGGCGTTGGCCTTGTTGCAGACCATGGTGGATATTTACAAAGGCAAGGCCTGAGGAATGGCGGCGCACGTGTGATATCACAGGGATAACACACGTGTTATACGCGTTAAGTATCTGATAAGGTTATGTTTTGAAAATTTTGTTAACCTTTTGTTAACATCTTTGGTGAAATCGGTTTGGCTGGAAATTCGCTTTGCGGCATTGGTGTTTCATGCCAGAAACGGTTTTCAGGCGCATGTTATAGTGGAGCGATAAAAGATGAACCCCAATACACCTATGCTGCCCTGCCGGTCCGGATCGGGTGTTTTGGCCGCACTCGCCCTTGGGCTGATCAGCCTTGTGGGTTGTGTGCAAACCGGGTCTGTCAGTGCCGAGGTTCTTCCACCGATGGAGGAGTTGCCGCCCGGCTATCCGCCGAAGATGGGCACTGCCACGGTAAGCGGGGCGCAGGGCGGCAAGGTTTACACGACCTATGACTTTTCGGTCGGGGCGTTCGATGCCTCTGCCTGGTTTGATGTTGAAGACGGCAAACAGCGGTTTGCGCTGATCGGCTATCCGGATCAAAACCACGAGGCCGAGGTCGGGCGCCTGCATCTTGTCACCCATTTCGCAGCGCCGCCAAAGGCCGGATCGAAGGGCACCGATGCGATGATCGAAGTTTATCTGGACGGCAAGCATGACGGCAAGCGGATGAGCACGGCCCACACCAAGGCCCGGATTGTCATCGACAGTTTCACCAAAAACGATCCGACCAACACCTCTGGCTATGGCCATGTGACGGGGCATTTTGCGGGCCGGATGTGCCCGACCGATGGCGAGCCCGACAAGGCCGTGGTTCAGGCCACAGGCTGTGAGGATGTGGCGGGCAGTTTTGACACGGATGTGCAGTATGAGCCCTGATTGTTTGGGGTTGGCCAGCACCGGACCTGACCGCATCAGCGCCGACTATGGCAAATTTCCTTTGCGCGTCTAAGGCTTGTGTGGCATTCTGGCCCAAACCCCCACATCAGAGGGGCCATGAGGCAAGAGATGGTGACCACGAATTTCGGGCCAGCCCCGTCCCGCACCCGGTTGGGGCCGATGATGTATTTTGCGCTTGCAGCGACGTTGGGGGCGTATTTCACCTTTGCGGCCGTGCAGGGCGACTACGGCGTGTTGCGGCAGGCGCAGACGGCGGATGAGATGCACGGGCTGACCGCCGAACGCGACAAGCTGTTGAGCGATCTGAGCAATTTCAAGAACCTGACGCACCGCATGTCGGACAGCTATCTGGACATGGATTTGCTGGATGAACAGGTCCGGTCGGTTCTGGGCTATGTGCGGGCGGATGAAATTGTGATCCGGTAGGGCGAATAGCAAGTCTTTGCGACTTGTGCGGGGGGGGTAGAGTCGGGGTTTCCCCCGACCTACGTTTGGGTTTCTTTGGGGGCATGGCAGCCATGCGCCGGGGGAAAGGGTCTTTCCGAAATAGCGTTTTGCGTTGTTTCACCGATGATGTATGGATGGTTTAACACTAAACTATCTTGCAGTTGCGGGGGAGACGTCACTTTGGCCACCAAGAAAGAACCAGCGAAGACCAATCTGTCGAAGGAAGAGCTTCTGGGCTTTTACCGCGAGATGCTGTTGATCCGCCGCTTTGAAGAAAAGGCCGGCCAGTTGTACGGCATGGGGCTGATCGGCGGCTTTTGCCATCTGTATATCGGGCAAGAGGCGGTTGTGGTCGGGCTTGAGGCGTGTTCGAAAGAGGGCGACAAGCGCATCACATCCTACCGCGATCACGGCCACATGCTGGCCTGCGGGATGGACCCGAACGGGGTGATGGCGGAACTGACCGGGCGCGAGGGGGGCTACTCCAAGGGCAAGGGCGGGTCGATGCACATGTTCTCCAAGGAAAAGCACTTTTACGGCGGGCATGGGATTGTCGGCGCGCAGGTGCCTTTGGGGGCTGGTCTGGCTTTGGCCGACAAGTATCTGGGCAATGACAACGTGACCTTCACCTATTTTGGCGACGGCGCGGCCAATCAGGGCCAGGTCTACGAGACCTACAACATGGCAGAGTTGTGGATGCTGCCGGTGATTTTTGTGATTGAAAACAACCAGTACGCGATGGGCACCTCGGTGAAACGGTCGACCAAGTCGGGGACGTTCTTTGGCCGGGGCACCGCCTACGGCATTCCGGGTGAGCAGGTTGACGGCATGGACGTGCTGGCCGTGAAGGCGGCGGGTGAGAAGGCCGTGGCGCATTGCCGGGCCGGGAACGGGCCGTATATTCTTGAGATGATGACCTACCGCTACCGGGGCCACTCGATGTCGGACCCGGCGAAGTACCGCACCCGCGAAGAGGTTGATAAAATCCGCTCTGAAAAGGACGCGATCGAGCATGTGCGCGATCTGTTGCTGAATGCCGGTCTCGCTTCGGATGAAGAGCTGAAGACGATTGACCGTGATATCAAGGAACGGGTCAACGCCAGCGCCGAGTTTGCCAAAGACAGCCCGGAGCCTGCGGTTGCAGAGCTTTGGACAGATATTTACGCCTGAGGGGGTCGGGATGGCTACTGAAGTATTGATGCCGGCGCTGTCGCCCACGATGGAAGAGGGCACGCTTGCCAAATGGCTGGTGAAGGTCGGCGATGTGGTGAAATCGGGCCAGATTCTGGCGGAGATTGAGACTGACAAGGCGACGATGGAGTTTGAGGCAACCGATGAGGGCCGGGTTGGCGCGCTGTTGGTGGCCGAGGGGACCAGCGGGGTGAAGGTCAACACGCCGATCCTGACGATGTCGGAAGAGGGTGAGGTTGTGGCGGTCAAGGCGGCGGTGGTGACGGCTGCGCCGGTTGGTGCTGCTACGGCTGCGCCGGTTGTTGCGGCTGTGGTTGCGGCGGCTCCTGTGGTGTCAAAAGCCTCAGCCGACTGGCCTGTGGGCACCGCGATGAAGACGATGACGGTGCGTGAGGCGTTGCGCGAGGCGATGGCTGAAGAAATGCGCGCCAACCCGACCGTGATGCTGATGGGCGAAGAAGTTGGTGAGTATCAGGGGGCCTATAAGATCAGTCAGGGCTTGCTGGATGAGTTCGGGCCGAAGCGCGTGGTCGATACGCCGATCACCGAGATGGGCTTTACCGGGATTGCAGTCGGCGCAAGCTGGGGAGGTCTGAACCCGATCGTCGAGTTCATGACCTGGAACTTTGCGATGCAAGCCATTGATCACATTCTCAATTCGGCGGCCAAGACCAACTACATGTCGGGCGGCCAGATGGGCGCGCCGATTGTGTTTCGCGGCACCAATGGCGCGGCGGCGCGGGTCGGGGCGCAGCACAGCCAGGACTATGCCGCATGGTATGCGGCCATTCCTGGGCTGAAGGTGGTGATGCCCTATTCGGCGGCCGATGCGAAGGGTTTGCTGAAAACAGCGATCCGCGACCGCAACCCGGTGATCTTTCTTGAGAATGAAATCCTGTACGGGCAAAGCTTTGAAGTGCCCGATCTGCCCGATTTCACCATGCCGTTCGGCAAGGCCCGGATCTGGCGTGAGGGCAGCGATGTGACCATCGTGTCGTTCGGAATTGGCATGAAGTACGCGCTGGAAGCTGCTGATATCCTTGCCAAAGACGGGATCAGTGCTGAGGTGATTGACCTGCGCACCCTGCGACCGTTGGACTATGACACGGTGCTGGCTTCGGTGATGAAAACAAACCGCTGTGTCACGGTCGAAGAGGGCTTCCCGGTCGGGTCTATCGGCGATCACCTTGCGTCAACCATCATGCAGCGTGCGTTTGATTATCTGGACGCTCCGGTGATCACCTGTACCGGCAAGGACGTCCCGATGCCCTATGCGGCCAACCTTGAAAAGCTTGCGCTGGTGACGACCGCCGAAGTGGTCGCCGCTGTCAAATCCGTCTGCTATCGCTGAGGTGCGTTATGGCAATTGAAATCCTGATGCCCGCGCTTTCCCCAACGATGGAAGAGGGCACGCTGGCGAAGTGGTTTGTCAAGGTCGGGGATGTGGTCAAATCGGGCCAGATCCTGGCTGAGATTGAGACCGACAAGGCGACGATGGAGTTTGAGGCGGTCGATGAAGGGACCGTGGGCAAGCTGCTGATCGCTGAGGGGACTGCGGGCGTGAAGGTGAACACGCCGATTGCCGTAATCGTTGAAGAGGGCGGGGATTTGACGGCTGCGCCGAAGGCTGCGGCTGGTGCGGTTTCCGTTGCACCGGCTGCGGCTGTGGCGGCTCCTGCGAGTGTCGCTGTTGCAGCTCCGGCTGCGGCGTCCGCTTCGGTTGCGCCTGTGACCACGTCGGCGCCTGTGGCCAAGTTGGAGGGGGCGCGGGTGTTTGCGTCGCCGCTCGCCCGGCGGATGGCGGCGGAAAAGGGCTTGGACCTTGGCACAGTTCAAGGATCAGGTCCGCATGGGCGCATCGTGAAGGCAGATGTGGCGGGGGCGAAGGCGGCCTCGGCTGTGGTTGCGGCCCCTGCCCCGGTCACCTCTGCTGCGGCCCCGGCCAAGGTTGGGATGCCGACCGGCATGTCTGCCGAAACCGTGATGAAGATGTACGCCGACCGCACCTATACCGAGGTGACGCTGGACGGGATGCGCCGGACGATTGCGGCGCGGTTGACCGAGGCCAAGCAGACCATTCCGCATTTCTACCTGCGTCGTGAGGTGCGCCTCGATGCGCTGATGGCGTTCCGCGAGCAGCTGAACAAGGGGCTTGAGGCGCGCGGTGTGAAGTTGTCGGTCAACGACTTCATCATCAAGGCCTGTGCTGCGGCGTTGCAAGCGGTGCCGAATGCAAATGCGGTCTGGGCGGGCGACCGCATCTTCCGGCTGAAGCCGTCCGATGTGGCGGTGGCGGTGGCGATTGAGGGCGGACTTTTCACGCCGGTCCTGCGCGATGCCGACAAAAAGACGTTGTCGGTGCTGTCGGGCGAAATGAAGGACCTTGCGGCGCGGGCCAAGACGAAAAAGCTGGCTCCGCAGGAATATCAGGGCGGCAGCTTTGCGATCTCAAACCTGGGCATGATGGGAGTTGAGAATTTTGACGCCGTGATCAACCCGCCGCATGGGTCAATTCTGGCGGTGGGTGCCGGGATCAAGAAACCGGTGGTGCTGAAGGATGGGTCGGTGGGCGTGGCGACGGTGATGTCGCTGACGCTGTCGGTCGATCATCGGGTGATCGACGGGGCCCTGGGGGCAGAGTTTCTGAAAGCGATCGTTGAAGGGTTGGAAAACCCGATTGCGATGTTGGCGTGAGAGTCGGGGTTTACCCCGGCCTCCAGACATAAAAAAAACGCCCGGAGGGAAACCCCCGGGCGTTTTTCTGCAATGATTTCAGATGTGTCGTTCAGAGTTCGCCGGAAATCAGCTGGTCCATGGTGATCGAGGGCTGCGAACACCCGGCCTCACCTATGACTTTGGCTGGAACGCCCGCGACAGTCTTGTTGTGCGGCACATCGTGCAGAACGACCGAACCGGCAGCGATACGGCTGCAATAGCCGACCGAGATGTTGCCAAGCACCTTGGCCCCGGCCCCGATCATCACGCCGTTGCCGATCTTGGGGTGACGGTCGCCGTCTTCCTTGCCAGTGCCACCCAAAGTGACGGAATGCAGCATTGAGACGTTGTCGCCGACCACGGCTGTTTCGCCAATCACGATGGCATGGGCGTGGTCGATCATGATGCCCTTGCCGATCCGGGCTGCGGGGTGAATGTCGACCGAAAACACCTCTGACACCCGCATCTGCACGAAATAGGCCATGTCGCGGCGTCCGTGCGTCCAAAGCCAGTGGCCAACGCGGTAGGCCTGAATGGCGTGGAAGCCCTTGAAGAACAGGATCGGCTGCAGGAAACGGTGGCAGGCGGGATCGCGGTCAAACACCGCCATGATATCGGCTCGGGCAGACTGACCAAGTTCGTGGTCATCCTCATAAGCCTCATCCGCGATTTCGCGCAGAATCTGCTCGCTCATCTCACTTGAGGCCAGCTTTTGCGAGAAGCGGTAGGCCAAAGCGCGTTCAAGACTGGAATGGTGCAGCAGGGTCGCGTGGATCAGGCCGCCCAGCAGTGGCTCGGCCCGGACGGCATCGGCGGCCTCTTCGCGCACACGTTGCCAGACCGGATCGACGGATGTGACTTTTGCTTTTGCTTCGGCCATGGATTCACCTCTTTGAGTGTCCAGACTAGCACAAGTGCCATGGTCTGGACACCCCCGACTGAAGCGTCAACCAAAGGCCAGTCGGGTTGCAGGTCCCGGCCCGTAGCGACCGGAAACCTGCGCCACCGTGATGGTAAAGGCCGCACCCGCCGCATCTGCAGCCTGCATCGCCCCAGTGTAGATGTAGGTCGGCGTCGTGATAAACTCTTCACGCAACACCGTGGTCCCGCGCAAAGTCCGAACCTGATACAGTTCAGCATCCTCACCCAGTGGCACATCCAAGCCCAGCCAGGAATCGCCCTCAATCCTGGTGCGCCTGATCCAGTTGAGCGTGATCTGCCCGCCCACAGTCCCTGTGCATTCAAGGTGCGACACCGAATAAGGACGAAGCCCGATGCCATTGAAGGCCAGCGTCTCACTGATGACCTGCGGGTCGGCGTAGCCAAGGTCGGCCTGGCCGATCCGGTAGTACCGCGTCAAGCCACGGGCCGAGGCGCCAAGGTCGATCTGCGGCACGGCTCCGTCAATCAGGACTAAGTAGCTGCCGGCCGGCCACGAGGCTGGCATGACAGCGTCCGTACCAACTTGGCCCCGCAGACGCAGCCGCAGGTCATAGGTGCCCGGCGCCACAAGACTGGCCTGCATGAACTGGAAAACCTCCCAGTTTTCGGCGGTCCCGTCACCGATCACCGCCAGATTGGCACCGTTCAGCACATCATCCTGCGAGGCCGATGAAAGCTGGCCTGCCGAAAGTTTGACGCGCACCGCAGGGCCATTGTCCCACACCCCCGGGCCAAAGGCGGAAAGCGGTGTCTGCGTGACACCCAGAACCGCTGGCATGTCGATCTGCCGGTTCAGGCTGAACCCATTTGAGCTGGTCGAACTCCACACCGCAACCTGCCCCGGCCACGGGCTGGCTGTGACAGCGATATGGGGCGACTGCGGATCTTCGGTACCGGTCAGCAACGGCAAATCAAGAAACAGCGGGAAGACCGGCAGCGCCACAGAAGGGGAACTGCGTATGGGTCTGAAATCAAGGTCTTCCGCCGGAAGGTAGGCACCGGGTTCGACCCGCACCGCATCAATCAACAGGGCGGCACCGTTTTCCAACCGGTCAATGCGGTACAGAACCCCGTCCAGATCGACGATATCGCCGGACCCAAGGCCTACGGCTGACTTCGGCAAGGCGAACCTTGCGCCATCGCGGGCCAGACGCGCCTCGACGAGCCAACGTTCAACGACCGAACGTGCCTCGGCATTGGTCAGTTGCAACGCAACTTCGCTTTGCGACACAGCAGGAGAGGTCTCGTCCGGGAAAACTGTCTCAGCAGTGCGCACCTCAAAATCGCTTTCCGCCTCTATATAGGTCAACCGCACCCGGCCCGACGTATCCGCCTCAGAGGCGCGGACGGTTTCCAGACCGCCGTCAACCTCTGATACCAAGGCCAGGCGGTCCGCCGTGAATGCCGCATCGGCCAAACCGTTGCGGATCATGAAACGCAGCTCGCCGTCGCGTTCCCCGACATCCATGCCGTAACCGATCATCAGCGGCTGTAGCGCTGCCCGCGCCGATCCGGTGGTGTCAACGATATATCCGCGCACGATGCCGTAGGCCTGATCAACATTGATGCCGGTGACAAGTCCCGCCTCCTCACAGATATCGCGCACCACGGCGGCCAACGGTTGGCCAGAGCTGCGGCCATTCAGCCAGTGGCCGCGGTAGTAGTTTGAACCATCGTCCCACACCGCCGCATTACCGGGAAATTCGGGAAACGGTCTTGCGTCCCACGCCCAGGCGTGGCTGTGCGCCACATCCACCATCCGCCCGGAATACAGCGTCGCCGCCGGGTTTTTGGTAGTGTCGGACCAGAACTCGTGCGTGGCACGCAGATACTGCAGCTGCATCAAATCATCACGCCGCCCGTTCGAACCGCGCGGCAAACCGGATTCCGACGATTTGGTATCAAGAAAGCGGTTCGGCTCGTTGCTGCCCTTATCGAGTGCTGCACAACCATATTCGGTAAACCGGATCGGTTTCATTCCCGGCACCCAGCCGGTTGTTGCGGTCAGCCGGGTGCTGCCGATCCGTTCATGATGGGCATTGCCCCACCAGCCAGCCAAATCCTTGTAGCGAAACACCCAAGGCTCTCCGAAGGCCAGATCCTGAATCGGCCTGCGCAACTGCGCCTCTGCGGTGGCGGGCGATTCGTAGTACCAATCAAACCCCTCACCCCCGGCGATGTTCGCCTTCAGATAGTCGATGTTGTAGATCGACCCCCACTGCGCATCGAGGTGCGTCGTCCCGTCGCGCCAATCTGACAAGGGCATGTAATTGTCGATGCCGACAAAGTCGATGTTGGTGTCCGACCACAGCGGATCAAGATGGAAGTACAGGTTGCCATTGGCTTGATAGCCGAAATATTCCGACCAGTCAGCCGCATAGCTGATCTTGGTGGCACTGCCCAGAACGGCGCGCACCTCAGCGGCCAGACTTTTCAGCGCGGCGACCATCGGGAAACTGTCCAAAGCGCCGCGCACCTGACTTAGACCGCGCATTTCTGACCCGATGCAGAAGGCGTCCACTCCACCGGCCAAAGCGCAAAGCTTGGCATAGTGCAGGATAAACCGGCGGTAGCTCCACTCAACCGGGCCGGAATAGACGACAGCGTCGCCGGCAATGGTGAAATGGCTGGCCAGAGCGATGCCCATAAAGCTGGCCACTTCGCTGGCTGCCGCAGCCGTGCGGTCCGTGGTGCCGGTTTGCCCCGGCGCCTTGGCCAGCGTGATGCGCCCGCGCCAAGGAAGAACCGGCTGGCTGCTGGCCGCTGACCACGGGTCGGGCAGCGCGTTCCCCTCAACCTGATCCATCAGGATGAAGGGGTACATCATCACCTCTTTGCCAGAAGCTTTTATGGCGGTAATCGCCTCGACAACCGCGCGGTCGGCAGGGGTACCACCGTACACCACCCGCCCCTCGCGCTGCGGCACAACCTGTGCGGTGGCACGCGTCAGACCCGACACCTTCCAAGGCATCTCGACCCCGTCGGTGCTGGATTGATCGACCTTGGGCCGGATCGTGCAGGTGCCGCAGCGCAGGTCGTTGGCAAACCAGCTCGTCACCAATGAGACCGATCCGCACCCGGGCAGTTCCTCGCCCAATTCACGAAGTGAGATGCTGAAATCGGTGTCCTTCTCGACCGTATGCACGTTGGCCGCACGACCGACACCGGGGCCGTCGCGGAAGGTGACCTTGGTGGTCGCCAGTGCATATTCCCCAGTGCCCGGAATCATCGCGACGGCCTTTACCGCTGAGGCGATATCGCCAATCGACCCATCCGTGGCGGCAGGGGTGCGGCGGATCACCTCAAACGTGAACTGCGGAACACGGTTACCAAACCGCGACAGGTCAAGATCTTCGATCACCACATAGGCGATGCCACGGTAGCTGGGTGCCAGACCTGCGCCTTCAACCGCCTCAATCTTGGGGTCGGGCAATTGCGTTTCGCTGCCCGGATAAAAGCGCAAATCAAGACTGCCAACCGCGATCTCGGTCCCGTCGGCCCACATGCGACCCAAGCGCTGGGCCTCACCCTGACAGATGCCGATGGCCAGACTGATCGAATAGCTGAAATTGGTCGAAGCTGGCCGCGGCGCGCCCTTGCCGCCGCCACTGCGATTGGCGGTCTCCAAAAAGCGCGTGGCCCAGATGACCTGTCCGCCAATCCGCATCCGGCCCCATACCCGCGCAATCGGTGCCCCGTCACTGGCGCCTGTCAGCTGAAAACGTGCGACCCGGCCCGTTTCGATCGGTTCAGACCCGGTGCCCAGAATCCGCTGGTCAATTGACCGCCCGATTGTGGCACCGACCGCCCGGCCAAGGACTGCACCTGACAGGCCCAGAACCGTTCCGCCAAAGCCAGAGCCAATCGCGGCCCCAGCCGCCGACAAAAGAAGGGTGGCCATGCGTCATGCTCCTTTGGGAAACTCGAAATGGCCGGCGATCCGCCGGGCCCAGGGGGCCGATAGGGCGTTCTCGACAACGCCGTGCCCGGTATAGGCGTGGATAAACGTCGTGTGGCAGCCTGTGTCGCCGATGATGCCCACGTGTTTGGCAACAAATCCCTGACGCATCCGAAACACGATGACATCGCCGGGGTCCAGCGCTGCGGTGAGCGGCTTTTCTATCAGCCAGCGCCGCGCCGCGCCCAGCATCTCCTCGCGTCCCAAAGCCTCTGACCAATCCATCGTGTAGGACGGCACAACCTCTGGCTCTTGCCCCGCCAAAGCGCGCCACACACCGCGCAGCAGGCCCAGACAATCGGTTCCCGCCGTCAGGACAGAGGCCTGATGCAGGTAGGGCGTACCAATCCAGCGCCGGGCTTCGGCCACAACTTCGGGGCGTGCGCTCATTTGAACAGACTTGCCCCGTCGTTGGATTTGCCAGAGATTGGGTAGGACGTCATCCAATCCTCACCCGGAATATGGGGAAATCCGCGAAAGTTCAGCAGGTTGGCGAACTTGGTCTTGCAGGTGGTGGAAATCTTGTCGCAACCTGCCTCAAGACGGATCACATCACCCACCGCAGGCGCCAGAGGAAAGTCGACCCAAAGTTCCAGCCGCCGCGTTGTCGTCTCCTGACGGTCAAACTTGACCAACCCCACCACTCCGGCAGCAGCCCCGGCCATCACTTGCGCCCTGCCGCGCTGAAACCAGCCATCGGCAATGCTGGCTTGCGCGGCGATGCGGTAGACCCCCGGCGAGTCCATCGCCAGAACAGCCGTCTGCACCGAAAACCCGGTCTGGTTCAGATTGAACTTGCACCGGGCATCGCCCAGAACCGCCGAACAGGTCTTTTGGTATGCCAGCCCCTGCACCTGGTTCAGCAGTTCAGCCAACCCGCGCAACTCGGCCCGGAATGCCCCCCCCGAACGGGTCACCTCACCAAATACACCGCGAAACTGCACGATGCGCTGGCTGACATCCTGCCAGTTCACCAGCCAGTTCTGCACGTTTGCCCCGTCAAAGCGCCCGCCCAGCAAATCAGCCTCACGTACCGACGCAGCGCTTAGGGCGCCGATGGCTTCAGAGTTGTCAACCGACAGGCCGGTACTGGTTTGCAGCGCCCGTGCGGTCATTCCGGTGGCGGCCCGGAAGGTGATGCTGTCAAAGGTCAGATCGCGGTCGTGGTCCGTAAAGCCCAGGATCAGGCCATCCTTGCGGGTCACTGACCAGCATTGGCACACCGTGGTCGTCCCAGTTGCCATATGGGCCAGCAGATCGTCGCGTGCAGTGCTCATAGCCGCACCTCGATCACCGGAACCGCCGGAACCTCACCCGCATGAAACGTCGCCATCGAGGTGTTGATCCGGTCAGTGTCAAACCGCACCGGCACATCAAACTCGCATCCCGCCGTCACGACCAGACCGGCCGAGGGCGGCAGTTGAAAGGTGATGATCCCGGTCGCCGCATTGACCGAAAAGTTGGCGGGTGTGGCCTGCACCACCCCATTTATCGCGGCCTTCACAGTACCTGCCACGGGTTTGACAATGGTTCGGATGTAAGACTGCGCGCCCGACAGATAGGTCTTGGCCAACTGAAACGTCGTGATCGTTCCATTGCCGGTGCCAATCACCTGATCGGTCGCACTGACGGTCAACGAGGGGCGGCAGGTCTTGTAATCCCCCCAATCCTTCCAGCGAAACGCGTGCAACTGACCGCGCCGCGCCTCAAAAAACGAAATCAGCGTCTCCAGATCGTCCAGCGACCGCATACCGGCCCCCGCATCATAGCGACGGCGCGAGTCCAGCCACGGAGAGTTGCGCTCTTCATAGCCGTTGACCAGCGTAACGATCTCGGTGCGCCGTTCTGGTCCGCCACTGGACCCAAAGCTCAGCTTGGTCGGATATCTGATATCATGAAAGGCCATGTATTTTTTCCTCAACGGTTGCGCTGGCCGCGCGACAGGGCCCGCATGGCCTGCGCTGCGATCTGGCTTTGGCTGCGTTGGAACCCTGCGACATCGGGGGTCGAGATGTTCATCACCACTGTCACCGCCCCACCACCGCCCGACGCGCGAACCCCCAGCTTGCCGTCCGCCCCCCGGGTCAGCGGCATGATGGCTTCCGGCCCCGCCTCACCCATCAACCCTGTGCCGCCCCGCATCGGAAACTGGGTCGGTGACGACACAACGCCACCTTGGGCAAACGGCATCACCCGCCCTTGAACGAACGCCCCGCCATTGGCAAAACCCGTCCCTTTGCCCAACAGCGAGTTAAGCCCCCCGGCCAGAAACCCACCAAGCGAATCCGTCACCGGCTTTAGCGCGGCGTTAAACACCGCATCGGCCATGTTCTTGGCCAGCCCGCGCAACGCGTCGCTCAACTTCACGCCGTCAAACACCACACCGTCAAACGCCCGCCGCAGGCCGCCGCTAAAGCCAGCGGCCAACGTGTTCACCTCTTTGCCGGTGAAAACCAGACTGTCCTGCATCTTGCTCAGCTCTGATTCAAAGCTTGAAACCATGCCAACCGTGCCGCCCAGCGTCGCCTCAAGGGCTGCAATCTGGTCCGTCGGTTCCGCGATATCCGTCATCGGCTTTTGCCCTTCTGCCATCGGGGAAAGCGGCCGCCAGCTCTTCCAGCCGGGCCCGCGTCAAGGCCGGGGCGGTGTTTTCCGCCCCGAGCATGATTTTCAGTTCAATCGGTGTCAGTTTCCAGAACGCTTCGGGCGTCAGCCGCAACTCACCTAGGCCCGCGCGCATCAGACCCGGCCAGTCGATGGCACTCATGCTTCGCCGGGCAGCGCAAAGGCGCGCGCCAAAAGCTGGGCGGCGATCTGGGCCGCAAACATCGGCCCGCCGCCAATTTCGACCCGCAGCAAATCGCCCGCCGTGCCCTGCCATCCACCGCCACGCAGACCCGCCACAACCAAGGCCAGCACATCCCGTGTGGAAAAATGCTGCGCTTCAAACCGACTGATCAGATCGACCAGCGACCCGCTGTCCAGCGCCGCCTCCAGTTCCGCCAACGCTCCCAGCGTCAGCTTGGCGACATGCGGCACCCCGTCGAGGTTTAGCGTGACCTCACCCGCAAACGGATTGCCCATCAGATCGCCGTAAAGGTCAGCGCACCGGCCGAGGCGATAGACAAATCGAAATTCGCCTCACCATTATAGGTGCCCGAATACTCGATCGAGGTGATCTGGAACGCCCCCTGCACAATGCCAAAACTCGGGATAACCACCTGAAACTGCGGCATTTCGGCGTCAAAAAAGATCTGACGCGCCCGAGCATCGGTGTTGGCATCGCGAAACACGCCAGACCCGGAAATGGCCGCCGTCTTCACACCGGCGCCCGCCAGCAACTCACGCCAGCCCCCGGCACTTTCCAACGTCGTCACATCCACCGTTTCGGCATTGAAACTCAGACGCGAGGCGCGAAGCCCGGCCAAAGTCACAAAGCTTCCGGTGCCAGTCTGGTCCACCTTGATCAGCAGGTCCTTGCCGTTTTGCAGAGCCATGTCGTTTCTCCATCAAAGAAGGATTAAAGTTCGATCCGCGCCCGAAAGGTCAGGTCGATGCGTCGGCTGTCGCCCGTGTTCAGACGTTTGGCCGAGGCGCGCAAGAAACCCAGGCTTACCAGACTGCCCGTGGTCAGCGTCAGATTGGCCCCGACCAGCGCCAAAGACACCTGTGCTGCCGCCGTCTTGGCCGTCATGAAACCCTTGGCATCGCTGATGATCACCACCTGAAACTGATGCTCGGCCCCCAGTCCCGTCTTGTCGCTTTGGTCGGTCACGGTTTCCGGGCCCAGCAGGATAAAGGTCCCCTTGCCCGACCGTGGCGGCAAGGCGTCAACCACCGATACACCAGCCAACGCAGGCCACCCGGCCAGACGCTGAAACACCGCCCCCTGCAGGGCTGCCGCTGCGGCATAGCTCATTGCGGTTCCTCCTCACGGGCAAAGCAGGTCAGGTACAGACCCGACGCATCACGCTCGGTCACCGCCAGAATGACGAAAACCCGGGTCCCATCGGTCAACCGCTGATCAGGCCGTGGCCGTGCCGGAGAGCCTACTGCAGCACCGCGCACCGTGATGCGGTACGGCACCTTGGACAGGCTCACCTCGACCCCGGCAGAATCGCTGCCCGACCCCGCCACCACCTCACCCCACAGCACACCCTGCTGCACCCAGGTCAGCGCAAAGCCGCCCGCCCCGTCATCAACCCGGACCGGAGCCTCCAGCACCAGACGGCGGTTCAGATGCGGGCTCATGCGGCACCCCCGCCCAACACCCGCACCGTACGCCAACGCTCGATCAAGGCCTGCACCGGATAAGGAAGACCTGCCGACCCGCCGCTGAAATCATTGCGTTGTTCGTAGTACTGCCCAGCCAGCAGGAACACGGCCTGTTGCAGATCGGGCGGCACCCCGGCCCAGGTCGCGCCAAACCCCGCATCAAACAAGATCTCGATGCGCCCATCGGTCGGTGCCATCGGCAGCAGATACCCGACCGAAGCCAGCTTGGGGCGATGCGTATCAACAACCAGCCGGTATGTCGCAGCCCCCAACACCGTCGCAACGCCTGTCACCGAATACAACGTCACCGACACGATCGAGGCCACCGGCGCCACCGGCAAAGCCTGCTCAGACCCGTCGCGCCAATCCTCCAGCACCAGTTTGAAGCGGCGCTGCAAAATCGCCTTGCCGGTCCGCCCCTCAATCGCCGACAACGCCGCGCGTACAAAGCTTTCGATCAGGCCATCCTGCATGTTGCCATCGGAAAACCCGGTGCCCAGCCGTAGATGATCCTTCAGCGACTGGATCGGCAGCGCCGAGGTCAGAACGCTGGTCTCTTCGGTCAACATCATGTTTCTCTCCATCCATCCGCTGCTGGAAACGCGTGCCGGGCCTTGCGTGAAAGCCCGGCACACCAGACCCGGATCCCAAATGGGTCCGGGCAATCGCCGTCAGGAAACGGCGACTTTCAGCAGCTTGATGGCCGCAAAGTCGGTGATGTCGCCGCCCACCCGCTTTGAGGCATAAAAGAGCACGTTCGGCTTGGCAGAGAACGGGTCGCGCAGGATGCGCAGGTCCGGACGTTCGGCAATCGTGTAGCCGGCGTTAAAGTCGCCAAACGCGATGGGATAGGTGTTGGCACCCACATCCGGCATGTCTTCAGACACCAGCACCCGGTAGCCCATCAGCGTGGCAGGTTGGCCTGCCGCAACCGAATCCGTCCACATGAAGCGGCCCACGGTGTCCTTGATCTTGCGCACGGCCCCCGCGGTTTTAGAGTTCATCACAAAGGTTGCATTGGCGCGGTAGTCGGCGGCCAGCGCGTAAACCAGCGTGATCAGGCAATCCAAGGGGTTGGTGGTGCTGAAGTCGGTCGCCGCCGTGGTCGGGATATAGCCCAGCTGGCCCCAGGTCCAGGACGCGTTGGCCACTTTGGTCGGCAGCAGAATGCCCTTGGGCTGGTCAATGCCGGTGCCGTTGATAAAGGCACTGGCCTCGGCGCGGATAAAGCGGGTGGCGATCTTCTGGGTCAACCAGCCTTCGACATCAAACGCGGTGTCATCCAGCAGACGCTGGCTCGCCTTCGGCATCGCCGACAGGTCGTGAAGCTTGATCGAGAT
Source organism: Rhodobacterales bacterium (assembly GCA_038231775.1). Lineage (GTDB taxonomy): Bacteria > Pseudomonadota > Alphaproteobacteria > Rhodobacterales > Rhodobacteraceae > Stagnihabitans. Next base: position 28,507 of record JBBRKS010000016.1, read on the forward strand.
GCGGTTGATGTTCGGCGTGGTGGTCTCGGTCACCGCCGACAGTTCCGACTGCCAGCCCGACCCTACATCGGTGTTGTCCACAATCACGTCATACGAGGTCGCATCAATCTGCACCGCATTGGCCAGCGACCGCAGCGAGGCGGTCGACGACAGCATCGATTCAATCGTTGCCGCCATCTGCGGGTTCAAAAGGTAGCCGCCATCCGCCGAAACGGCAGTCGACAGCGCCTTGCCCTCCAGGTTCAATCCGCGCAGACCGTCATCATCACCGGTGCGCAGATAGGCGCCAAGCGCCTTCTTGTGGGACAGATCCACTTCGACCGAAGCCGACAGATTGGGGCGGGCATAGGACATGGTTTTGCGGTCCAACATGGTCATGCGTTCTTCCTGTTGTTGAAAAGAGGTCTTCACGTCGTCCTGAAAGCCCTTGAAGGCATTCAGAAATCCGGCCATCGCGGATTTCACTTCCGCACCCGGATGCGAGGGCATGGGGAATCCTTCCCCGGCCCGAGCCTTGGTCTCGGTCATATCGTCTTCCTCAGGTTGGTTGTGAAAGGCCGCGCTACCGGGGCATTTCAGGCAGTGCCAGGAACCGGGATAAGCTCCGGTCCAGGTGCCCGAAATGCGCCCAGGTCCTCAGCGCCCGGCCAGGGAAAGGCGCGCGTCGTCAAAGACCGCCGCCAGTTCAGCCCAGATATCAGCGTCAAGGCTGTCGCCCTTCGCCGCAACCCGCGCTTCGGGAAGCATCGGAAAGGTCACCAAAGACACTTCCCAAAGCTCCAGCTCCGACAACAGGCGCTGCCCCTTGCCGTCACGTTCCGCCTTGACAGTCCGGTAGCCGATTGACAGTCCGTCAATCGCCCCCGCCGTCAGCAGGGCCGCAGCTTCACGGCCCTTTTCGACTTCGGTCAGGATGCGGCCCTTGACGTACAGGCCGGTCGCATCCTCGCGCACCTCGTCCCACACGCCAATCGGCTGGGCCGGGTCATGCTGCCACAGCATCTTGATGCCGCGCCCCGCTGCCGCCATCGCCTTCAGACTGACCGCGTAAGCCCCCTTCTGCACAGTGTCGCCGCCCTGATCCTTGCGGCCGAACAGGCTTGCATAGCCTGCGATCACGGTGCCATCGGTCACCTGCAATCGCGGCCCCTCGGGGCTTGAATATTTGCGCTCAGGCGCGCCCGGTATCATCCACATCTGATCCCTCATTTGCCGATCCCTCATTTGGTCGCCGCCGCGATGATCGCCTCGGCCATCTGACTCAGCAGAAAGGCCGCGACCCCGTAAACCCCGACCCAGATGCGCTTTTCCAGCCGCTCCAGGACGGTATCAATCTGGCTCAGCCGGTAGTCGAGCGCTGCCCAACGCTCCTCGGCCACGCGTTCATTGGCTTCCAGCCGCATCGAGGTGGCATCGAAACCTTCGTACAAAAACCGCGATCCCTCGGGCGCGCGTCTGGTGGTCATGCACCCAAGCCCCCATCCATGGGCGGCAGACCCAAAAGCACGCGCTTTTCATCCGCCGACAGAAAATCCGCCGCCCCCACCCGCGCCCAAAGCTGGTCACGCTCGGACGCCAAGGCTGGCACCTGCTCCAGATCAGGCTTCAACTCGATCTGTTCGCCGGTAAAGGTTGACAACCACTGGCCCAACGCCGCCGTCACCCGCGTCGCCAAAGGCAGAACGGTCAGCCGGAAAAACGCCCGGTTGGCCTCCTGATAATTGGCATAGGTCGCGTCCCCCGGAATGCCGATCAGCATCGGTGGCACTCCAAACGCAATCGAGATTTCCCGCGCCGCCGCCTCCTTGGTCTTCTGAAACTCCATGTCTGAGGGCGAGAATCCCATCGGCTTCCAGTCCAGACCGCCCTCCAGCAGCATCGGACGCCCGGCATTGCGCGCACCCTGATGATGGCTTTCGATCTCGTTCACCAACCGCTCATACTGCTCGGCTGACAAAGTGCCCTGTCCGTCCGCCCCCTTGAACACCATCGCGCCAGACGCACGCGCCGCATTGTCCAGCAAGGCCTTGGACCAGGTGGCCGCCGACCCATGCACATCCACCGCAACCGCCGCCGCCTGCATCGGAGACAGGCCGTAATGGTCATCCTGCGGGTGAAAACTCTTGATATGGCAGATCGGCGACAGCCCGTCGCCAACCGGAAAGCGGTGCGTGCGCCCCCCCACAACGTAATCATAGGCGGCAGGCCAGCCATCCGCGCCGGGCACCACGTTCATGCGGTCTGACCGCAGCACATGCAACTCACCGGGCAGCGCATCCATCCCCGGAACCGCCTCGACATAGGCATTGCCGGTCAACAGCAGAAAGCCGTAGATCGCCTCAAACAACTCCGCCCGTCCCTGCGCCCCGTTCGGCTGCCGGATCAGGTCCAGCAAAGGATGCAAGTCATAGCGCCGGTTGGCATCCTGCAAGATCAACGGCAACGCCGCCGCCGCCTCTGCAATCACCTTGACCGCCCGAAACCCGATCGGATTGCCCAAAAACCCGGTCTTGATCAGCGAAACCGCATCACGCGGGCTCCACGCCACCCGCCCCGAGCAGCCCCACGCCACCACCCGCCCGACGGCAGAGGCCTTCTTCTCAACCGCAATATCCGGCACCGCATCGGGTGCGCGCCTCAGGAAGTCAAAGACCATTCCGCCTCTCCTCTGATCCGTTCGGGCAAAACCCTGCCCCCCGCAAAAGCCAAGGCCCGCGGCATTCTGACCCACCCCGCAAAACCGCGCGGCGATCCCTTTCAGTCTGATCGAAATAGTCCGGGGGTCGCAGGGGGCTGGCCCCCGCCGTTCCCGCTACAAGCTACACCGTAGGTCGGGGGTCACCCCGACTCTGCGCACGCTCAAACCCCGCAAAAGCCACACTGTCTGCCCGGGCCACCCCGACTCTGATCCGCTACAACCCGCGGACCTGAGGCCGCTTGACCGCCGCCGCATCCAGCACCAGATCGGTCAGCGCCCAGACCAGCGCGTCCAACCGGTCCGGCGATCCCTTGCCCTGATAGCCCACCCGCGTCATCTGGCACATCTGCTCTTCCAGCTTGCCCAGACCCCGCACATGGCTGACCCTGCCCTGCTCGTACAAAGCCGCCACCGGCTCGGCGCGCAGATGCTTGCCCTTGGTGGCATTGACCTTGCGGAACGCCACCAACGGATCAACCGAGCGGACAACACTTTCCACCATGTCACCGCCCTGATTGACCTCAACCACCATCCGGTCAGCCTTGTGACGGTCCATCGCCGCCACCGCCGCCCGCGCCCATTGGTCAGGTGAGGCGCCCGAGACCGAGGCATCTTCCAACACCACCGCCCGCCAGTTCTGTGTCGGCCCTTCGGTAAAGGCACCCACCACGACAATCCCGCATTCATCCGACCCCTTGGTGCCGGTAACAGGTGGGTCCACCGCCACGACAATCCGGCTTAACTGCGGGATCTTGTCGACCTCAACCCGGTGATCATCCAACGCCATCCGGCTCCACAAAGCGCCGTCCAGATCCTCGATCAACATACCCTCCAACTCCTGCAAACCCAAAGACTGCCCGGCATACCGCGCCGTCACCTCAGACAGGAACGACTTCGCCAGATAGGCCCGGTTCGCCGCCGTCGGCGCATGGGTCTTGACGGTCGAGGGGTTCTTCATGATCGCCTTCAGCACCGCCACATTCTGCGGCGTGGTCGTGACCACCTGTTGCGGGTTTTCACCCAACCGCAGCGCAAACTGCAGCATGTCCCAGGTTTCCTGACCCTTTTTCCACTTGGCCAACTCGTCCACCCAGGCCGCATCAAACTGCGGTCCGCGCAAACTGTCCGGATCGTGCGCCGAAAACACCTGCGCCACAGCCCCGTTTGGCCAGGTCAGTTGGCGCCGTGTGCCGTTCCACTCCGGCTTACGGTCGGGTGGAGAGCATGACAGGATCCCACTTTCGCCAAAGATCATCACCTCCCGGACCTGATCCACCGTCTCGCCAACCAGCGCCACCCGCTTGGCCTTCCCCGGATCGCCGGGCAAAGCGCCTTCCACCTGCGCCCTCACCCATTCCGCCCCGGCCCGGGTCTTGCCCGCACCACGCCCCCCCATGATGACCCAGGTTTTCCAGGCCCCCTCGGGTGGCAACTGATGCGGCAAGGCCCAGAATTCAAACATCCACGGCAACGCCAGCAGACCGTTTTCACTCAAGCCGCCCAGGAAATCGTCAACCTGGTCCTGCGTCGCGGAGGCAAGCCAGCCTGCGCCCGATCTCATCCCGTGCGGCGTGAAAGTCGAGCGCCCGGGTTCCGACAGTCCCGGCAACCTGTTTGCGGAGTTTATCAAAACGGCCCCTTTCTTCCTGAACCAGTTCGAAAGCGTCTTTTACGTTGCGGGTCAAAGCCGGTGTGGCTTTGACCTCCTCCAGTTTGCCAGCCTTGATCTTCTGCAAGGCTCGGCCCAAAACTTCGGCCGCCTCCCGCATCAGGCTTTCGGTCACTTCCGCCAGATCGACGGGTTCTTCATCTCCAGTGGAGAAATGTATGGTCATGCCTGCTCAACCTTGCCCCTCCGGTTGGCCGGGGAATGAAAAAAGCGGCCACCGGGTTGCCCCTGTGCCGCTTGCTCACCTCTTCCAGCATGCCCAAACCTATAGACCCGAGCGTTCGGAAAGTCAAACTAAAAATCGAATGATATCAGTGGTTTACCGCGCGCCCCATTAACGGTTTGTTAACCATGGCCCACCCCGCACCCAAGCGGAACCTAGGGCGCAGGTGCCGCCTCAACCGTTCCAGTGCCGGTTCCTGTCGCATCACCAGCCCCCGCAGCCTCAAGCGCGCGGTAGGCGGCGACGTTCTTGTTGTGATCGGCCAAAGTGGCCGCAAACGCATGCCCCCCAGTGCCATCGGCGACAAAGAACAACAGGTCCGTGTTTTCCGGCTGCAACGCCGCCTCAATCGCGGCACGTCCCGGATTGCAGATCGGTGTCGCAGGCATTCCCGGAATTACATAAGTATTCCAAGGGGTTTCGCGGCGAAGCTCACTCTGCCGCAACCCGCGCCCCAAAATGCCCTGGCCTTTCGTCACACCGTAAATCACCGTCGGGTCGGTCTGCAGCTTCATGCCCTGCGCCAGACGGTTCAGAAAGACCGAGGCGACCTTGGCCCGCTCGTCCGCAACCCCGGTTTCCTTTTCGACGATAGAGGCCATGATCAGCGCGTCCTGCGGCGTCTTGTACGGCAACCCATCCGCCCGCGCCAACCAAAGCTCGGTCAGGATCGCGGTCTGTGCGGCTTCCATCTCGTCCAGCAGGGCCAGACGGTCACCGCCCTTGTCCACCTCGTAAGACTGCGGCGCAAGACTGCCCTCAACCGGCACCGTCTTGATGTCGCCGGTCATGAAATCGGCAGCCTTCAGCGATTCGACGACCTGCCACGACGTCACCCCCTCGGCCAGCGTCACGCGCCAGCGCAGATCGGTATCGCCTTTCGCATCGACATAGGCTTGCGGCGCAGGCCCCGCCGCCGGATCGAACTTGGCCACCTCGGCATAGCCACCGCTTGCAGCGTCATAGGCCCGCAGCACCAGTTCGGCACCCGCCACCCCGATGCGCAAATTGACGTCGCGCCCACAGGTCGACTGGCCCGAGGTGGTCAGCAGATCGGCAACCGCGTTCATCGGAAGCCCGGGCTCCACCAGATAGGACCCGAACTTCAACTGCCCGCTTTTGCCCGAATACTCGGCCCCAATCCGGAAAATCCGCGCATCGCTGACCGCGCCCTGCTGCTGCAGGGCAGAGCTGACAGCACTCATCGTGTCGCCCTTGCTGACCTTGAAGCAGATCGTCTGCGCCAACGGCCCGGGTTCTGCATATTTATGCTCGCCCCATTTGATCAGCCCGGCCACCAGCACAAACCCGACAATGAACAGCGTCAACGCGTTAGAAGCCAGCGCGCGCCACATCAGCCAGAAACCTTGCCAAAGCCAGCAACCTTGCCCAGCACAAGACTGGCATTGGTGCCGCCAAACCCGAAAGAGTTCGACAAAGCCACATCAATAGTCCGGTGCACCGCCGCATTCGCCGCAAGGTTCAGCTTTGGCGTTACCGCCGGATTGTCCAGGTTGATCGTCGGCGGCGCCACCCCGTCCCGAATGGCCAGAACGCAGAAAATCGCCTCAACCGCGCCAGCCGCGCCCAACAGATGCCCGATGGACGATTTGGTCGAACTCATCACCACATTGGGCGCTGCATCGCCCAACAACCGTTCAACCGCACCCAGTTCAATCGTATCGGCCATGGTCGAGGTGCCATGCGCGTTGATATAGTCGATATCAGCCGGCACAAGACCGGCCCGCTTCAACGCCATCTGCATCGACCTGAAGCCGCCATCGCCATCCTCTGCCGGGGCAGTGATGTGATAGGCGTCGCCTGACAGCCCATAGCCCAGAACCTCGGCGTAAATTTTCGCACCACGCGCAACCGCGTGTTCATATTCTTCCAGCACCACCACGCCAGCGCCCTCGCCCATCACAAACCCATCGCGGTCCCCGTCATACGGGCGTGACGCTTTGGTCGGATCATCCGCCCGCTTGGTGCTTAACGCTTTGCAGGCATTGAACCCGGCAATCCCGATTTCGGATATCGGCGATTCCGCCCCACCGGCCACCATCACATCCGCATCGTCCCACATGATCAGCCGCGCCGCATCGCCGATGGCATGGGCACCGGTGGAACAGGCCGTGACCACCGCATGGTTCGGCCCTTTAAAGCCGAACCGGATCGACACCTGCCCGGAAATCAGATTGATCAGCGACCCGGGAATGAAGAACGGCGAGACCCGTTTCGGCCCCTTTTCCTTGATCAAAACCGCCGTCTCGGCGATAGAGGTCAGCCCGCCAATCCCCGACCCGATCATCACACCGGTCCGGCAGCGATCTTCCTCAGTCGCAGGCTCCCAGCCGCTGTCGCGCACCGCCTGCACCGCCGCTGTCATGCCGTAGATGATAAAGTCATCGACCTTGCGCTGGTCCTTCGGCTCCATCCAGTCGTTGGGGTTGAACGTCCCGTCGCTGCCATCGCCGCGCGGAATTTCGCAGGCATACTGCGTGACCACGTTGACCGGATCAAACCGCGTGATCATGCCCGCGCCCGACTGCCCAGCCAAAAGCCGTTCCCAGGTCGCCTCGACCCCGCACGCCAAAGGCGTAACCATGCCCAGTCCCGTGATAACTACCCGACGCAAGCGTGCCTCCCTGCTGTGTTGCTGCCAGGGCGAAACCCCCAAACACCGCCCCTTGTGTTACACGGCCCGCCCCTGCGCTGCAACCGCAGAGGCCGCACCCGGCAAAGCACCGCAGGCCAGGCACCGCAGGCCCGGCCATGTATCCCGCTTTTACATCTCCGACGATCTGCCCTTGACGCCGCCGCCCAGTGCTTTACATAAAAGAATGAACGTTCATTCTCAGCCGCAGCGCCACTTGCTCCATCTGACACGCGCCTGAATCTGCGCTACAAATCACCGAAAGCCCACCGCCGCCATGCAACTTGCAACTGTCCCCCGACTGCCCAGCCACGCCGACATCCGCTCTGCCGAGATTCTGGCATCGGCCCGGCTGGCCTTTGTCGAAAAGGGCTTTGACGGCGCCTCGATGCAGGACCTTGCCCGGGTGTCGGGGATGAGTGTTGGCAACTTTTACCGCTATTTCCCCTCAAAGGCCGCGATCATTCAGGCGATGATCCTGCGCGATGCCGCCGAAATGCAGCACGACTTTGCCGCGATCATCACATCGTCGCAACCCTTGATGATGCTGCGTCAGGTGATCCGTGGCCGCGTCAACGACGAAAGCTGCGCCAAGGATTCCGACCTGTGGGCCGAGATAGAGGCCGCCTCGCGCCACTCTCCCGAAATCGCCGCGGCGTCTGATACGATGCAGGCGCAGGTCCTTGCCCATTTCATCGCCGTGTTCGCCGCCGAAACCGGATTGACCATTGCCGAGGCGAACCGCCGCTTTTCTGCACCAGCAGCCTATGTTTTCGTGCTGATCAAGGCCGCATCGTGCCTTTCCTGCGCTCCGCCTCTGGACCAGGCCGCAGTCCGCACCATGATCTTGCGCAGCATCGACCTTGCCTTGGACGAAGTTGCAGCCTTCACCGCGCCACCTGAATTGACAATGTCGTCTGATTTGACAGAACCGAAAGACCCGACATGCGCCTGACCTTTCCCCGCCACGCTTTTATACTTGCCGTTGCCTTGTCAGGTGTTACGTCGGGTGCAGCTTTGACCCCGGTTTGGGCAGAGACGGCCGCCACACCCGCCGCCGCCGCAATCGTTCTGCCCGCCATCACTGTGACAACAGTGGGCACGCGGAAGATGGAGGATCACGTTCTGGCCTCCGGTCTGGTGACCCCGGTGGAACAGGTGTCGGTTGTGCCCCTGATCGAAGGTCAGCCGATAGAAAATCTGGCCGCCGATGTGGGTGATACGGTCACCAAGGGTCAGGTTCTGGCCACCTTGTCCACCGACACGATGATGATCACCCAAAGCCAGATGATGGCCTCGCTCGCCTCTGCCAAATCCTCGGCGGCAGAGGCGCAAAAGATCGCTGACCGCACCGCCGCTTTGCTTGCGCAAGGGTCGACCTCGACCGCCACCAACGATCAGGCGCAAACCGCGCTGATCGCGGCACAGGCTCAGGTGACCTCGGTTCAGGCGCAGATGGACACGCTGGCCCTGCAACTGGCGCGCGCCCAGATCATCGCCCCGGTGTCGGGCCTGATCACCGCCCGCAACGCGCAGATCGGCTCGATCGCCTCGGCTCAGGGCGCGCCCTTGTTCACCATCATCCGCGACAACGCGCTGGAATTGCACGTCGATGTGGCAGAGGCTGATATGCCCCGCGTCATTGCAGGTCAGGCCGCCACTGTCACCCTCGCCGCCGGGACAGCGCCCCTGACCGGCACCATGCGCCTTGTCGAGCCAGACGTCGATGTCACCACCCGCCTCGGTCGCGCCCGCATCGTGCTCGACAAACCCGATCAGGTCCGCGCCGGCATGTACGGCGAGGCGGATATCCTTGTCGCCTCCCGCCAGACCCTGGCCATTCCGGTCACAGCCCTTGGATCAGAGGGCAAGGAAAGCACCGTCATGATGGTCAGGGACGGCACCGTGCACCGCATCACCGTGACGACCGGCATTCGTGACGGCGGCTGGATAGAGGTTTTGACCGGTCTTGCCGCAGGTGACACCATCGTGGCCAAGGCTGGTGCCTTTGTCACCGACGGTGACAAGATCAACCCAATTCCCGCGCTGAATTGAAAAGGGGCCCAAGATGAATTTCTCCGCATGGTCCATCCGCAACCCCGTGGCCCCCTTGCTGGCCTTCGTCATGCTGATGTTTCTGGGCTATCAAAGCTTTTACGCCCTGCCGATCACCCGGTTCCCCAATATCGACGTGCCCTTGGTTTCGGTATCAGCCAACCAGCCCGGCGCAGCCCCCGCAGAGATGGAAACCCAGGTCACCAAGGTGATCGAAGATGCGGTGTCCGGCATCACCGGCGTCAAGAACGTCACCTCTGAAATCTCGGACGGCAATTCGACCACCGCCGTCGAATTCCGGATGGAGGTTCCGACCGACAAAGCCGTGCAAGACGTCAAGGACGCCATCGACCGCATCAAGGCAGACCTGCCCGCCGATGTCGAGGCGCCGACCGTCACCAAGATTGATGTCGAAGGTCAGGCGATCATGACCTTTGCCGTCTCGTCACCCGACATGACGTTCGAGGAATTGTCCTTCTTTGTCGATGACACTGTCAAACGCAGCCTGCAAGGCAAGGCCGGTGTCGGCAAGGTTGACCGTTTCGGCGGGGCAGACCGCGAGATTCGCATCGCGCTTGACCCGGTCAAGCTGGGCAGCTTCGGTGTGACCGCGCAGTCGATCAGCCAGCAATTGAAGATCACCAACACCAATCAGGGCGGCGGGCGGGCCGACTTTGGCACCGGCGAACAGGCAATCCGCACGATGGGCGACGCCTCCTCGGTCGCCAAGCTGTCGGCCACCCCGATTGCCCTGCCCAATGGCCGCTATGTCGTGCTGTCCGATCTGGGCACCGTGTCTGACACCACGCAGGAACTGCGCAGCTTTGCCCGCGTCGGCCATGAACCCGTGGTGACCTTTGCCGTGTTCCGTGCCAAGGGCGCGTCAGAGGTTTCGGTCGCCAAAACGGTCAACACCGAACTTGACAAGATCCGCACAGCCCACCCCGAGACGACGATCAAGCTGATCGACGACACGGTGTTTTATACTCAAGGCAACTATGAAGCTGCCATCGACACCCTGCTGGAGGGTGCGCTTCTTGCCGTCATCGTGGTGATGATCTTCCTGCGCAACTGGCGTGCCACGCTGATTTCGGCCATCGCCCTGCCGTTGTCAGCGGTTCCCACCTTCTGGGTGATGAACATGCTGGGCTTTTCGCTGAACCTCGTCAGCTTCCTGTCGCTGACCCTCGCGACCGGTATTCTGGTCGATGACGCGATTGTCGAGATCGAGAACATCGCCCGCCACATCCGCATGGGCAAGACACCGTTCAAGGCCGCCATCGACGCGGCGGATGAAATCGGCCTTGCCGTGATCGCCACCACCTCGACCATCATTGCGGTCTTTGTGCCGGTGTCGTTCATGCCGGGGATTCCCGGGCAGTATTTCCGCCAGTTCGGCATCACCGTCGCTGTCGCCGTGGCGTTCTCCCTGCTGGTCGCCCGGTTGATCACGCCGATGATGGCCGCTTATTTCATGAAAACCTCGGACGGCGGGACCGAAGAAAGCCACCGCGACGGCTGGATCATGAAGGGCTACATCTGGTTCGTCGGCGCGACCACCGGCACTTGGCACATCGGCCCGGTGCCTGTGGGCCGCTACTATCTGACATTGGTGGCGGCGATTGGTGCGGTGATCCTGTCGGTCGCCCTTCTGATGCAGGTCCCCGGCTCGTTCATCCCGCCCGAAGATGCCAGCCGCATCACGGTGTCGCTGGAACTGCCACCCGGCACGGCATTGGCAGACACCGACAAGGTCACCGGCCTGATTTATGACAAGATCAAGGACATTCCCTATATTGATCAGGTCTTTATCCTTGGCGGCTCATCTCCCAAGGGCGAACTTGACGTGCGCCGCGCCACCATCACGGTCACGCTGCAAAAGCTTGATCACAGCCTGCTGCTGAAACTCACCCAGGTCGCGCGCCGACTGCCGCTGATCGGGGGCCTGATCCCGCAGGTCAAGGATCATGGCCGCCCGGTGCCGCAAAACCAGATCGAGGCAGAGATTTTCCAACGTCTCGCCACCATACCAGACGTGCGGGCGCTGAAACTCGATGACCGGGGGTCGCGTGAACTGACCTTCTCGGTTCTGGCCGACAATCAGGACGATCTGGACAGTGCGGTGCGGATGCTTCTGGTCGCAACCCAAGGCAACCCGTCGATGGCCGATGTGTCCGCCGAGGGCGCCCTGCCCCGGCCAGAGGTTCAGATCACCCCCCGCCCGGCAGAGGCGGCCCGTCTTGGCATCACCGCAGCCCAAATCGCCGCTGCAGTCCGGGTTGCGACAATTGGCGACTATGATTCCGCCTTGGCCAAGGTTTCGATCGACAACCGCCTGATCCCGATCCGCCTGCGCCTGAACGATGTCAGCCGCGAGAATGTGAACCGCATCGCCAACCTCAAGATCGCGACCAGCACTGGCATGATGGTGCCCTTGTCGACCGTGGCCGATATCCGGCTGGGCGAAGGCCCCTCGACCATCAAGCGCCTGAACCGCGCCAAGCTGGCAGAGATTGGCGCGAACCTGCCGGTTGGCGTCGCCTTGGGCACGGCAACCGACGCGTTCAACAAGGCGGCCGCCAGCGTGACACTGCCCGGCACCGCCCGCCTGCAAGCGGGCGGCGATTCAGAGGTTCAGGCCGAACTGACCGCGTCTTTCCTGAAGTCCATGCTGATGGGCCTGATGTTGATGCTGTCGGTGCTGATCCTGCTGTTCCGCTCTGTCCTGCAGCCCTTCACCATCCTGTTCTCGTTGCCCTTGGCCATCGGCGGGGTGGCGACCGCGTTGTTGCTGTCCGGTTCGGCGCTGTCGATGCCGGTGCTGATCGGCTTTTTGATGCTGATGGGCATTGTGGCCAAGAACGCCATCCTGCTGATCGACTTTGCGATTGAGATGCGCGCCCGGGGCTGGGCACGCGCCGCTGCGGTCGTCGAGGCGGGTCACAAACGCGCACGCCCGATCGTGATGACCTCTATCGCCATGTCGGCAGGCATGTTGCCCTCGGCCCTTGGTGTGGGTGAGGGCGGTGCCTTCCGCGCCCCGATGGCCACGGCCGTGATCGGCGGCATCATCGTGTCAACCGTGCTTAGCCTTGTGGTCGTCCCGTCGTTCTACATGATCATGGACGACCTCAGCTGGGTTCTGGGCAAGGTCTTCGGCAGCCTGATCGGTCAAAAGGAAATCGAAGCCGAGGCTCCCTCGCCCGAGGTTCTGGCCGAACGCATCGCGCTTTTGTCCGCCGACCAGTCGGACCTGCGCGAAAAGGTCGGCAACCTGTCGATGCCAATGATCACGCCGCGTCAGGGCATGGCCGCCGAATAGCACCGGCCAACGAAAGCAAAGGCCCCGGGCGCAGCGATGCCCCGGGGCCTTTGCATTTGCATCGCTCGCTTTGTCTGGGCGGCGGTTTCCAGACCCTGCAACAACCCCGCAGCCGTCCTACTCTTTCCTGACCCCTCTGACGCGAAACCGGCCCCAATACCCAGCCAGCACGCTCCGCATCCACCGAAGAGCACGGCCCATCCTAAGCAGCGAAACTTGATACTCGTGTTCTGCCTGCCGCACCGAACCCCTGCCCCACGGCCACGCGCACCAAATGCCGTCAGCGCAGCAGCCAGACCACATCCTGAAAGGCCAGTCCGCCCTCTGCGCCCGCATCCTCCACCCTCGCAAGCACTCGGGCGTCATAGCGGGTGCCGTACAAGGTTTGCACCTCGGGATCGTCTACCGAAAACGGCGGCCCGCGCATCCGGCTTTGGTCATAGACCAACGCGATCAAAAGCTGCGGCGCCCCGGCGGTCAGCGCGAAAAGCTGGTCGGCATAGCGCATCCGGGTCGCAGGCGGCAAAGCAAACAGCGCCGCCCGGTCAAAGGTCAAATCTACCGGCCCAAGGATGTCCGGCGTCAGATCAAAAATATCGCCGACAAACACCCGCAACCCCGGCGCTTTGAAGCACAAAAGCTTGCCCATCCCGGTCACCACGGGCGTAACCCCCATATCGTCAAAAAGCTGATCGACCGCCATCCGGCTCAGTTCAATGGCCACAACCTGATGGCCTTGCGAAACCAGCCAGCCAAGATCAGCCGTCTTGCCACATAACGGCACAAAGACGCCGATGTTCCATGAGATCGGTCGGGCCGCGCGAGCGTGGCTTTCCGGCCACCCTGGTCAAGCTTTCGGTTGTTCGCGTTGCACCGCGAAGGAACGCC